>JAJCYJ010000395.1 GCA_029262975.1 Saprospiraceae bacterium | reverse complement strand
TACATCTGCAGTAGAATACATGTAAGTTCCATCAAGACTTGAAGGACAACCTGCAACCAAATTGTATGCAAAATGGCCTGCGAAAGCAGATCCGTTCACAGCAGCTGTAGAATTTGCCGCAGCAAATACACGTCCATCGTTTAATGTAAGACTACCTCTTATCTGAAATACGTCACCTGCAGTTATGTCAGCTTCAGTAATTCCTAAAGCAGAAAGCATTTCTGTCGCCTTAATAGAAATATTACTAAGTCCTTTAAACCCACTCGCTAAGTCTTCAAAATCTGAAGAACTAAAGCTTTTAAATCTAATAGGGCCCTTAGAATTATTACCGTTAGATGGATCATTGTCATCATAAATCAGATCAAGATCATATGAAGAAATCAATGCTCCTTGCTCTAAATCTACTAATTCTACTGAGTATACGTAGTTCGCACCAGGAACATCAAAAAGATTCACAAATCTCTCAGTTTCAGATACCAATCTAACATATGCGCCCTTTCCGGAAGTATCGAAAGTTGCAACCGGTGCCTTTGTTTCATCTGCACACGAGATAAGAAACAAGACAATTGCAACAGCTAAAAATTTAATTTTCATTTTATATTATTTATATGTTAATATAACTGTCTATTAATATGCAAACCCAGCAGGGTTTGTATCCCAGAATACAGGCATATCCAACGTCTTTTGCTCAACAGTAGCATTTCTGTTGACAAAATCAGAAGGATAAAAGAATGTTCTGATAAATCCACCTGGATTTGGTTCAAGAGCTGGTGCCATATTACTTGGCTTACCTGTTCTTCTCCACATGTTATATGCTTCAAGACCGTTACCCCATAATGCTATATAGTATTCTTTCATTACAACATCCAACTTATCAGCTGAGTTATCGTAATTCTCCAATACAAGCGTTACGTAGGCGTCGATGTCCTCATCTGTAGGAACATATAGTTCCTGTACAGTTGCACTTCCGCCTCCTCTGATCGTAACCGTTCTTGACAATGTATTTGGAACTAAAGCTCCGAAGCTCTGAACCTTGGCAATTGATCCTCTTATACCGCTCTCTAACAATGCCCTGGCATCCTCACCTGTGCTCATCGTAAGTGCTGCTTCAGCTCTTAAGAAATCGACAAATGAAGAGAGCATAAGAGGCTGAATACCTTGACCTAAGCCACCGGTAGTACCTAATTGCTGTGTTTGCTGGAAGGTGTCATCATCAAACTGTCCGCCTGCAGGATATAATCCATAAGCAGTTCTGAAAGGACCATCTGGTGGGATACCCTCATTATTGAGGTGATCTCTGCCAAAATATCCATCTTCAGTCGCATAACAATAGGGAATCCTAGGATCCACATCTTCGTAATGAGCTGGCTTTGATGATTGATCTGGAAAATTAGAGAAATGACAGGAATAGACATTTACGTCCTGACCAACAGAATCATCAGTTTTTCTATAGAAATAGTATCTGATCCTCGGGTCTTTCATTCCTTTCTCTTCGGCTAACAACCACATGTAATAATTAGACATGTAATTACCATCACCATTTTCATACATATTATTGTAATCCGGGTGTCTTGAGTTAGGATTGGTTCGTTGATTACCATAATTGAATTGGAAATCATCAGAAGCACTACTAATCAAATTACCAGAACTAATCGCGGCACTTATATCTCCTGCTGATCCACCAGCCAGACGTGTCGTCACAGCATTTCTCAGTTTCATAGTAGTTGCAGCTTTCAACCATTTAGAAGCTGATCCACCGTAGAACAAGTCATTTACAGGGCTTCTCGCAGAAGTACCGGATAATTGAGCTATGGCAGCATCCAACAAACCGTTAGCAGCAGCATAAATATCTGCTCCATTATCCACTTTTGGTGAAATAATGTCAGTACCCTGAAGTGCTTCAGAATAAGGAACGTTACCAAAAATATCAACGAGAGAAGTAAGAATATATGCCTGAAGTACCTTTGTGGCACCGCTATGGACATCAAGTCCTTGTTCAGCGGCTATAGCTTCAAGAGCCACAGCATCCTGAAGGATACGGGCATATGCTACTTCCCATTCAAAATCCCAATTAGTTGGAGATGTTGCACTTAAATAATTAAATGCTCCTGTGTGTACCAACATACGAGACATACCCGCAACATCAAACCAGATTGCGTCTATATAATTCTCGAATTGTAGTTGGATATTATTAAATAAGTCATCTGCGTTTGCATTCTCAGGAGCTACTTCATTTGGGTTTTCTAGAAAATCCAATTCTGAAAAATCTCCACAAGACGCGAACAGAAAGATGAATGATACAAATAAAAATTTATTTATGAATTTCATTTTATAGTCTTTTATATTTCTATGTAAATAGAAGCGTCTTAGAATGTAAATCTTAATGTAGCACCAATTTTCTTGGCAGTAGGACCAGTTCTGAAGTCAAATCCTCTTCCGTTTCCTACTGAAAGACTTAATACTTCAGGATCAAAGTTTGTTCCTACCGGGAAGTTAGGAGCACTGAACCAAAGGTTTTCACCTTGAAGTGTAAAGCTCGCTGAACCAAATGGTGTATTAGCAAAAAGTGAAGCTGGAAGGTCATAAGAAAGAGAAACTTCTCTTAGTCTTATATTGGAACCATCAAATATTCCTCCTTCACGCGCTCCAAAATATGCGTTAAAGAACAAATCACCAATATATCCCTGGATATCATTAGGTGTTCCATCTTCTTTTACACCAGGAAGAACGATAGGTAAAAATCTATCGACATCTGTATCAATAGTATTTCCCCTTGCAAGCATAGCCTGAACTGTAGAAGAATAAATATCTCCACCTTTCTGATATGAGAATTGGAATCCAAAACTCAAACCACCCCATGAGAATGTATTAATCCAGTTAGCTGTATAATCAGGATTTGGATCACCGATAACTGCTATACTTGGTCCTGTTATATAACTACCCTGCGCATCCACTTGTAAAGCACCACTGGCGTCTCTTACGAATGGACTTCCTTGGATTGCATTGAATGGTTCACCAGGAATCGCAAAGTTTCCAAGGTTTGTATATCCATCGATCAATACTTGATTTACTCCTTCCGCAATTGCGTCAACAGTACCTTCATTATGCGTCAGATTAAGATCTGCCTGCCAAGTAAATTTACCTCTTACAGGTGTGATGTTTATACCTAATTCAATTCCTCGGTTAGTAATTTCAGCAGCATTTACAGTTGTATTCGTAAATCCTGTAGATGGATCAAG
Organism: Saprospiraceae bacterium; assembly: GCA_029262975.1. Taxonomy (GTDB): domain Bacteria; phylum Bacteroidota; class Bacteroidia; order Chitinophagales; family Saprospiraceae; genus JAJRXG01. The sequence continues at coordinate 4,948 of JAJCYJ010000395.1, read as the reverse complement.
ATCCAGGTCAATAATAAGGTCAGAAGATTTCTTATTATATAATGACAAATCAATTCCTAATCGATTCTGCAAGAATCTCGCCTCTAATCCTATTTCAACTTCCTTATGCTTTTCAGCAAGAAGATTAGGGTTACCCAATCTGTTAGAAACAGAATTCGTGTTCAGCGTTCCATTATTGACAAATACATTTGTCGCCGTAGCTAAGGTATTTCTTGTCTGATATGGATTAGGATATCCAGCAGATGTACCATAACCCACTCTCAATTTCAAATAGTTTATGATATCATTTCCTCGAAGAGACTCAATTGCCTCAGTTGGAATAATTGACAAACTCGCTGATGGATAAAACACAGAATTGTTCGCTGACTCCAAAGTAGAAGTCCAGTCATTCCTTCCCTGAAAGTTTACATATAAATAATTCTTATATCCAAGAGTAGCAGTCGCATAAGCTCCAATTGTATTCTCGGTTCTTATTAGAGAACTTGAAGAGTTGTCTATAAAATTGCCATGGTTAAAGAGATTAAATACGAACTGGTTTGTACTTCTTAAGAAAGTTCGGCTGAAGTCTTCTTTTCTGAAATTCACACCCACTACTCCATCTAAAGACAGATCATCACTTAATTGAAAATTATATAGTCCATTAAGTACATGATCAGCAATTCTATTTCTCGAGTTTCCAGATTCTAATCTACCGTCAATATCACGAGGTCCACCTCTGTTGACAGATGATTTGTCATTTAAATCGAACATATCAATACCAATACGGTACATGATGCTGAAAGCATCAGAAAACTCATAGTCAGCCTGCATTGTTGCGAAAAACCTTCTCAAGTCCTCAGTATTAAAGGAGTTGTTCAATGTCCACAGTGGATTTTGAATAGGAGATCCACGACGATAGTAAACATTACCACCTGTAGAAGGCGACTGATATGGCAGGTTAAGAAGGTCTATAGACCTTGGCGTAAATGCAAGTGCTGCATAGATACCATTACCATCACCACCAAAAGCAGGTCCAGTAGGTGGCTTTTGGCTTTCAGACTGAACATAGTTAAATGAACCTCTAATTGAAATGCCATTAGACAACTTAGTTTTTGCTCCCAGACCAAAGTTATGTTTGTTGTAGAAGTTAGAAGAGCCACCTCCTCTTTGGGCGTCCAAATTCGGAAGGAATCCTTCATCAGTCAGGTAGCTATAAGTAGCACTTACAGATGATCCGTTTCCAAGGTTGTTGGAAATAGATACTGAAGTGTTACTTGACAAACCTGACTTAAAGAAATTCTCAACACTTTCGTAGGCTTTGTACTCATAATCTGCACCTCCAAACTCAGGAAAATCTCCTAAATATTGAGCCTGATCAAGTGGGTGATCGATTTGACCATTCGCATCGATACCATTTGATCCTCTTGTACTAAACGCTGGGCCCCAGTTAGAGAAAAACCAACCAAAGTTTCCAGAAAAACCATTACCAAATGTATTTTGGTATTGAGGAGTGTTGGCTACACGTGAACTAGAAATAGTCTGAGTCACGTTGACTTCGAAGCCTTTGTCAGCATCAATGTCAGCTCCATTTTTGGTCGTGATTAATACCACACCGTTTCTTCCGGCTTCACCATAAAGTACAGTGGCAGATAATCCTTTGAGGATTGACATTTCTGCAATACTGTTAGGATCGATATCAACAAATCTACTAGGTGAAGTCGATCCACCATTGTCAATACCATCACTTCTTCCATCAAGATCCTTATCTGTATTCGCTTCAGAACTGAATGGAATACCGTCCACCACAAATAGTGGTTGGTTAGATCCGGTAATTGAGGAATAACCTCTAATTAAAATGTTAGTTCCTGATCCTGCAAGACCACCTTGAGTCTGGATGTCCACACCGGTTGCCTTACCACGGAGGATACGGGCGATGTCTGTCTCTGCACGAGCTGAAACAGCATCATCTTTAAGAGTTGTTACGCCGTAACCAAGCGCTTTTTTCTCGCGTTTGATACCAAGACCGGTAACAACAACCTCTTCCAGAAGTTCACCTTCTGCAAGTGTAACGGATATCACACTGGTATTGGTGATATCAAATTCTTGAGTTTCATATCCGGTAAAACTGATTACCAGGATATTTGCACCATCCGGTACCTCAAGAGAAAAGCTACCATCAAGATCGGTGATGGTACCACTAGTTGTTCCTTTAGCCAGAATGTTAGCGCCGATTAACGACTCACCAGTATCGTCATTGACGACTCCAGTTACAGTACGTTGAGCTAACATCATACTGACTGACAGAAACAAAGCACAAAAAAGTAGTGAAAGTCTTTTCATACTAATTTCGGTTTAGAAATAATTAATTAATACACAAACCCCTCATACAAGGGTATGTCATGTCATAAATAGTCAAATAGTACTTACGGGTGCTTCTCCCCGCAAAACACAAATTTAACGTTCTGTTTAATATTCACACCAAAAAAGACGCTAAAGATTGTCTTTTCGCTGCCTATTTATTAAATTTTTGTTAACAAATGCGTTAAATCAGTTTTTATGGGATGCCGAAGATAGTCAGAATCTGTAATCCTGAAAATAAGATTGCATCTAATAAAAAAGGGGAGCCAAATTGGCTCCCCTCTATAAATCATATTATTTGCCTAGCAATTACAACAACTACTCTGCTGTAAATTAATATTTCTGTCTACGTCTCGTTGTGGTAATGGCCATACATTATCACATGCATTATATCCTAATGGACCAAGAACTTCAAGGGCTTTGCCTTTTCTTCTAAGATCCAAAAGTCTGTGTGGACCTTCCATAGCAAGTTCTACAAATCTTTCTTGCAAAATTCGATCAACAAAATTTGATCCGTCTAAAATGAACGGATCCAACCCAGCCCTCAATCTTACTTGATTGTACCATCTGTTAGCTTTATCGAAATCTCCCGTCTCGGCAGCCGCTTCGGCAATAATCAAAACCAATTCGGCATGTCTGATAAACATTATTGGATCAGTAGCTGCGCCTGCGTTGGCAGCATCAAAACTTGGATACTTTATACCGAAAGGCACAGAAGCACTAGAGAGGTCTACTGAAGCTCCTTTTCTGATATCACCTACTTCATAAGCACTGATAAGTGTTGAAGATGGTTCTATAGAGTGTCTGCCTCCAAATTCTGCAGGGCCGTAAAAGAATCCCAGAGAATTGCCATCTGTAGGTGAAAAACTTAGGCTATAAATTTGGTCACCCATATAAGGCATCACTGCCAGATCAAATCCGGAGCCGAGTACTTGTTCTGCTTTCGCAGCTGCTGTCGACCAATCACCGCGATACAATGCAACCCTTGCCAAAAAAGCACTCGCAGCCTGTTTAGAGGCAACAAATGGGCCAGAATCAGTTGCGAGGTTCGCTTCGGCAAAAGTGAAATCACTTATTATCTGGGTATAAATATCCGCAGAATTAGACTTTGGTACATTTAAGACGTCACCTACTTCAGTTGTAGGATTCAGAACTAATGGCACATCCAGCCATAACGTCACCAAGTGTAAATAACACTGAGCACGGATAAAACTTGCTTGTGCAATAAAGTCACTTCGTTGGGCAGGAGTAAAAGTATCATCCTCTACACCAGGAACTAATGCTATCACATTATTTGCCCTGTTAATTACTTCATAAAGGTCTGTAAAAACAGCACCCATAGTTGAATTCGCAGGAAATACATTCATATTTCCAAATTCCAGTCTTGTGGGAAATGTTCCCGTAAAGATGGTCTCATCTGAGAAATATTGTGCCAATGCCAACCAGCCATCAAAAGCTAAGGTTGCATCCTGAAGATCACTATATACCCCATTCATTGCTGCAGTAGCCGAAGCTTTATCGGTAATTGCAGTTTCAGTGGGAATAGAATTACGAGGAGATAATTCATCAAGCTCCGCGCAGCTGGCGAGGAAAACAAGAAGAATTAAAAATATTTGATATAATATACTTTTCATTGTTTCTAATTTTTATCCGATTAAATTAAAATCCGAGATTAACTCCAAACACAATTGATTTTGGTTGTGGAAATGTGAGAAAATCTGTTCCTGAAGCAGTATTTGTAATATCGAAAGTACTTACCTCTGGATCGAACCATGAATAATCCGTTTTAGTCCAAAGGTTATATCCGGATACATATACTCTTAATTTTCTGATATCAGCTTTTGCCAATAAATTTTTAGGCAATGTATAACCAAGAGTTACAGTCTTAAGTCTTACATAATCTCCCTTTTCAGCAAATCGGCTACCATCTCTTCTGTTGCCATTAGGATCACCTCTGACTGCTCGTGGTATAATTGTATCGTCTCCTTCATTCTGCCATCTGTTCTCCCAGGCTCTAATGGTGGGTGCAAATACGCTATTAAGTCCTTCTGCAAATGCCAGGTTGTTATTGTAAATCTGAAATCCTGTAGCAAACTGGAAGAAGGCAGATAAATCAATCCCTTTGTAAGAAAAAGAGTTTGTAATCCCTCCGCTCCAATCCGGACTAGATTTACCGACAAACGTTCTGTCATTATCATTGATAACTCCGTCTGGTGCCAAATCATCAGAAGTACCAAGAATACCATCTGGTCCAACACCTCCGGAAATATCTTTAAATCTGAAATCTCCAGGTGCAGCCCCAGGTTGTGACGCATGCGCATCAATCTCTGCCTGATTTTGAAAAATACCGTCTGTTATATGACCAAAAAAGCTTCCCAATGGTTGCCCCTCTGCTACTCTGGATGCAAATCCTGCATCAAATGGAATACCATCTACGAGTTTTTTTACTTCATTTTTATTATATCCCAGTACCAAATTCGTCGACCATTCAAATCCTCCTTTGGATACATTGATCGAATTGATCGCAAATTCAATTCCCTTATTTTCAACTTCTCCAACATTCTGCAAGACACTTGTGAATCCAGAAGTAGTAGGTATTGGCCTATTTAAT
>JAJCYJ010000394.1 GCA_029262975.1 Saprospiraceae bacterium | reverse complement strand
ATATATTGTCGATACAACAAGAATATCGTTTTCCAATCTGGCAAAGATTTTCAGCTACTGTCTTTCAGTCCATCTCTACGGTAAGTTCCGATTGGGTAGCTTTATGGCATAGTGCACATTATGTATATGCCTATGGACTAGGCCTGAGGTATAAACTTACAAAAAAGCAAAGAGTAAGATTGCGCGCTGATTTTGCCTTTTCAGAATCAGAATTTGGATTTTATTTTACAATCGGAGAGGCATTCTGAAAATAGCGAATCTAATAGGTTATGAACGTATCCAATTGTCCAGGTCCAGGGTCCAATCATATTCTATTTTTTCAATTTTCACTTTACTGTTATCCGGAATAAGTCCTTCCTTGGCTAACATTTTACGGATACCTTTTTTATTTCCAAAATCTCCACGAAACCACATGAATAATGGCGTGAGGTGAACCGTGTTCGTCTCGTCATCAAATGTAGTCGTCTTTTTTAGATAGTCTGTAGTACTCTGAGTCAACTGTTTTTCCAGATTGCCTGGCGTAAGAACCCGGGTAGGCGGGCAACTCTTTGCTCCGCAATTGAGCACAAAATGAACCCTTGACTCTCTTTGGTCAACCCGTAGTAAATGTTCAAATTTGGGTCTGAACCAGAGTTTAAAATTTCCAAGTCCAAATTTCCATTGAGATCTGCGAATGATGTGATGTTCGATTTTCTCCAAACTTAGTTTTTCTTGAAATAAGGGGATTTGCTTGCTACTAAAAAATGATCTTTTATTTTCAAACTTCGTAGGATCTGCTTGTAGCAAGACCTGGATATAAGCATTGTAAATATTTACCCAAAAGGAAACACGTTTTGTATCATTGTTCAATTGCTCCGCCAGTACTTCAAGGTCAACTTTTGCTAGTTCGTTCTGATAAATTTGAGTATTGCCTCTTTCTAAAGCTGTCTTCAAAAAGACTTCTGATAGATTATTAAAATAGAGAGGGTCCTTAACTTGAGCTTCCACGTATATTGTGGAAGATAGAATAAGAACGAATGTGATTATATATTGCATATGTACCTGTAAATTTAATATTAGTAAGACAATTGAAAGTTAGTTTTGTTATCCCAGCGCATAATGAATCTGCCATATTAGCTAGGTGTATTGACCACTTACGTCGTAATAAAGACTATATAGTACATGAAATAATCGTGGTTCTCTCATCTGGAACGAATGATAAATCCGAACAATTATTGTCCCGGATGTCAATAAGGTGGGCTAAAAGTCAAGCTACATCAAGGGCTATCCAGATGAATGAAGGTGCCCGTCTGGCATCGGGAAATGTAATTTGTTTTGTTCATGCAGATGTGTGTTTGCCTATCAATTCAATTACGTTTATTGCAAGCTGTCTCAAGGATGGATATAAAGCTGGATACTTCAGCTATAGGTTTGACAAGATTAGCCCATTGCTCAAAATTAATGCTCGGCTCACGAGAAAAGACGGACTGTTTTCGGGTGGTGGAGATCAATCCTTGTTTATTTTTAAAAAGACATTTGAACAACTTGGTGGGTATGATGAGTCATGTGTGATTATGGAGGATTTTGAATTTTTTGATCGTTTAAAAGCGAACAATATCATGTATACCATCCTTGCCCATGATGCCATAGTTTCTGCTCGGAAGTACAAAGACAATTCTTATTTCAGGGTTAATATTGTTAATGGCCTTATTTTCTCCATGTATAAGTTGGGTACGCCGACTCCGGTCTTGAAGAAATGGTATAGTCGTCTTCTAAATTAGAACGATTGAAATATACCAGGAAACTGAATTATTTGAAGACATCTTTGACGTGATCAAGTGATACGGACAATAGTTCTTCCGATAAATAATTTAAAATGCGTTCTTCACCTTCAAAATGATACGTGTATTGAATATGAGAACCAGATTCGCCAGGGGCCAACATAAGTGCTGGAGATGAAGTTTCCAATTCGTAAAATGGACCAAGTGCAGGAGCATTTGGTGCTGGTGGTCCATCATTGTATGAATTTACTACATCTCCATTGTATGGCTCCTCCTGAATATTCCAAAGCGAATTAACATAGTTCGGATTACCTCCTGGTTTATTATATTTTACAATAGTAAGTACTTGATTTTTTGAATCATAAGAACCAAGGATAAACAATGCCCTGGTAGAATTCAAACCTATTTTACTTCTGAATTGACCGTCACCTCGAAAAAACAAGACATCATTTTCTATGATCAATCTGTCTCCTGGTACTTCGCCAAAATAATTATCATTAACAATTGATCCGGGTGCTTGAGATTCAGAACTAATATAGGGTATGATGACCGTTGTCTTATCGGATGGATTAAACATTCCCAATATCCAAATTGATAATAGCCCTGTCTCTTTTGACCATTTGGATGTCCCGGTATTAGTGAGCACATTAGTAGTCCTGTAAGATACAACGTTGAATTGATCACTATCAGGAATTCCCAATGATTGTAATGTTTCATCCTTCGACAATATTTCGACAGTACGGTCCAATCCAATTTTAAAATTATAATTTGAATAATTGGTCAGGCTTCCATTTTTTCTAAATAGAGCTTTTGTTTTTTCTTTTTTAATTAGGGTAAAAGGTTCAATATCGATGAGTCGCGGAGTCTGCCAATTTTCAAGATTGAATGCTTGGTCTTTTTTAAAAAATATGGAATACTGTCCTCCTTCAGGCCCGAGCCACAATCGTTCTTCTCCACCATAGGGGTTTATATGTTCGAGCGTGTCTCCGGATTCAAATAAAGATCTATTAATCCATCCATAGCTTCGCCCAATAAAACCATTTGAAGAGCTTGTCATTACTCGACCTTGTAATGCAGGTGACACGGCTACCATAGCATTTGATCCATTAGCACGCAATAAGACAATGTCGGTGTATGATTTTAGAAAATCCAAGTCTTCCTTGAATGTTGTATACCCGTAATTAGTATTCGTGATTATATTTTGATCACTGTCAAATAAGCACCCGTATTGAACGGCCAAGCAAGAATATAAAATTATAGAGGTCAGTAACTTGCTCATCCTATCTTGTTTACCTTTTTAGATATCATCATAGTTTAAGAGACAGGTTTATTGGAAAAGGATCCATTTATCAACCTCCAAATGCTGTTGGGATTGCTGTTTTTTAATTCCTCCGGGAGTAGTTGATCCGGAAAGTTTTGATAGCATATAGGGCGTAAAAACCGCTTGATAGCATTCGTGCCTACAGAAGTGGATCGGGCATTAGTAGTAGCAGGATAAGGACCTCCATGTACCATAGCGTGACATACTTCTACTCCAGTGGGGTATCCATTGAGCAATATTCTGCCAACTTTGGTTTTTAATATTTGAATTAGCTCTACATATTGGGCAAGGTCGTCATCCGTTCCGTGAATCGTTGCAGTAAGATGCCCTTCCAGAGACCTGGCAATTTCAAGTGTTGATGCCAGTGAAGTTGAATTTATGATAATCGTAGATGGGCCAAAGACTTCTTCAGAAAGTTGCGTGTTTTGAACAAAATTATCAGAGCTCGTCTCGAAGACTTGGGCATTTACAGAGTTCTCATCCTTTCCTTTCTTTCCTGAGACTAACTTAGCAATTCCATTTTCTTCCAATCGTATTAATCCTTCTTCATAGGCTGTCTTGATACCTTTCGTGAGCATTGTGCCTGCTATAGAAGACTGGATTGAGTCAACAAGTGCTTCCTTAAAATTTTCACTGTTGTCACTCGGGGATAGCACAACTAAACCGGGGTTCGTGCAAAACTGACCTACCCCTAAAGTAACGGAATGTGCAAGTCCATTAGCAATATTCTCAGCCTGTGCTCTTAATGCGCCCGGTAGAATAAATACAGGATTTGTACTGCCCATTTCTGCGTAGACTGGGATAGGCTCAGTACGTCGGTTAGCGATATCGAATAATGCTTTTCCCCCTTTGAACGAACCGGTAAAGCCAACTGCCTTGATTAAAGGATGTTGAACGAGTTCAGTGCCAACCCTATGTGAAATACCTTGAACCATTGAAAAGACGCCGTCTGGCATGTTGCATTTTCTAACAGCATGTAAGATGGCTTGTGCAATCAACTCTGAGGTACCCGGATGCGCTGGATGCCCTTTTACGACAACTGTACAACCTGAGGCCAGTGCTGAGGCGGTATCACCACCTGCTACAGAAAAGGCTAATGGAAAGTTACTTGCTCCAAAAATGGTGACAGGTCCAAGAGGAATAAGCATTTGACGGATATCAGGCTTAGCTGCAGGAGTTCTTCCTTGATCGGCAGTGTCAATGCGCGCATCCACCCATGAACCTTCTTTTAAAACATCAGCGAATAGTCTGAGTTGATTAACTGTTCTTCCTCTCTCCCCCACTATCCGGCCCTTGGGAAGCGCAGTTTCGGACATAGCCCGGTCTACTAATTCCTCATCCAAAGCCATTATTTCATCAGCAATACATTCAAGAAAAGTGGCTTTTTGCAAATTAGATTTTTGAGAATAATCCGTAAACGCGTTTGATGCGAGTACTATAGCTCTATCTATTTCTTCAATAGTTGCTTCATGAAATAAGACCGGCAAATTTGACCCTGTCTTCGGATCTATTGCCGAAAAGGTCTCTCTACCTTTAGAAGATTGGTTTTGTCCAATATATTGTGCACCAGTTAGTGACATAAAAGATATTTATAATTTTTGAGATTTAAATCCTATTGTATTTACAAGCGTTCCGATGCCTTGAATAGAAATCTTAACGATATCTCCTTCAGCAAGAGTAAAGTCATCAGGTGGGACTATTCCGGTTCCAGTCATTAAAAAAGAACCATAAGGAAACGCACATTCTTTATATAAATAGAAAACTAAATCTGCAAAAGATCGTTTCATCCTGCTGATTTTTATTTTATCCATAAAGACGACTTTATCATGCCTGCATATTTCTAAAGAGATTTCTGTATCCCCTGATAGTTGCTTATCTGTTAATAGGATACATGGACCAAGAGCAGCACATCGGTCATATACTTTTGCCTGAGGTAAGTATAGAGGATTCTCACCTTCTATGCTACGCGAGCTCATATCATTGCCAATCGTATAGCCTTCTATAGTACCAGTAGCACTAATCAGGAGTGTTAGTTCAGGCTCTGGAACATTCCATACAGAATCTTTTCGGATGTTTACCTGATCACCCGTCCCCACTGTTCTATTAGCCATTGCCTTAAAGAAAAGCTCCGGTCTGTCAGCATCATATACTTTATCATAGAAATCCGCTCCTCCTGCTTCTTGTGACTCCTCCATCCGTGCCTCCTTACTTCGAGAGTAAGTTACACCCGCAGCCCATATTTCTTGAGATTTTATCGGTGGATCCAACATGCTATGAGGCATAAGATCATACTTTTTCCAATTAAGAATTTCCGCTTTAAGAAATTGGTACAACCCTGTTTTGCCAAGCAGATAATCCCAGTTAACAGATGACTCTTCATAATATAACCCGGATTCTTCCACTATTGCCCGATCTCCGCTCTTGTATAACTTCATAGTTGCACCCGCTTATTCAATTAATAATTACAAGATAATAAATCATCCTGTTCAGCTTCATTATTCATTGTTATTCTTTCTGTATGTCCACAGTACATGTCTAACTGATTTAGGAAGCAGACGTATAAGATTAAGTGCTTCTCTTAGTTTAAGGTTAAAATGAGTCTTGAATAAATATTTAATTTTCAGAATTAGATCATTTAGAAAATGATGGAAGAATATTAAAGAATACAATGTAATGGATAAAAGACATCTTATTCAAAACATGCAATATGGATGAATCACAGAGTAAAAATATTTTGGAGTAGCTTCATTGTAATTAGGATTTTTTGCTGTGTTATTTTCTATCTTCTTAGTGTTTCCATTGTGTGTTAATGAGGAAGTTATTTACTTTTTTTCGTAAAGGTGACAGGAGTTATAAAACTAGGCATGCATTTTTATATACTTATAATTTAGTATTTTAACAATTATCCGTTATGTCTCGAAATATTTATAAATTATCTCATCCCCAATGTCTATCGGAATAATTATATGTATAGGATGAATTTTCATTTGTATTATCGACATTATGCACAATATTAAGTATTGACTTCCATTTTTACGGAATTTACTTTTGAACAAAATTGAAAATTATAATAGATATTTTTCAATCAGTTAAAGTCAATTTTGACATCACTTCTAAAGATTTAAGTAATGGCTGAGAAAAAGAAAATTTCAAAATTAGGAAAATTCAATGCACCTTCAAAATTAAGCGCTAAGGATGTAAGGCAATTTCAAAACGTAAGAGATGATCCAGACAAATACGGTGTCGAAAAATGTTGCGTCCGTGATTTCTGGGCAGTTGTTGAAAGAGATGGCACCCTGGTCAGAGGCCGAAATGTATTGCGTACGCGTAAGGTTGGTACCGGACAATATGAGGTGTTTTTTACCGGAGATGTTCGTGAAGGTGTCTATGTTGCAACTATTGGACGTCCCGGCATCTTTACAGAGCCAAGTGGTCAGATAGGTGTAGCTCTGAGGTATCCGGGTACACCACAGTATATGCCATTTGAAGACAATAATGGAGTATGGGTCGATACGCAAGACAGTTCAGGAAAGTCAAGTGACAGAGCTTTTCATCTTGTGGTGCACACTCAATAACTAATTGTCGGAATTGGAAAAAAAGCCCTGGTTCTAATTATAGGCCAGGGTATTTTCTAGTTTTTATATTTCGTGGATATTGACTTTATTGTAGATAAGTATAGTTTCTTGACACACTAAATTGCGGAATGCATTTGATTTAAATGATTGATATCGTTGTTTAGTTTTTAATGGAAGTATAGAGACCACTTTTTTGTTTGTCTTTAACGTGGTATAAATTCAAATTGTAAACAAACCCATTCTCCATTTGTGATTTCCTTTGTATGTACGAGGCCAAGTGAACTATAGCAGTCTGTAATTTTACTTTTATCACTAATTAGAATTCCCGAAAGTAAAAGAATTCCATTTTCATTCATTCTAATAATAATTTCACTGGCTGATTCGAGCAAGACATTTCGATTAATATTTGCGAGAATTACGTCGTATTTATAATTAACAGATAGCTCATTGATAAGCGCAGTCTCACATTTAATATTATAGCATTGATTCATTGAGACACATCTATTTGCACATTCGATGGCTATCTCATCATTATCAAGCGCAAAGACAGATCGCGCTGCAAGTTTTTCAGCGAGTATTGCCAGGATTCCCGTTCCCGTGCCAAAGTCCAAGACTTCCTTGTCATTAAAATCAATAGTTGACATCATTTGAATCATGGCAAACGTAGTCTCATGATGACCAGTGCCAAAAGCCATTTCAGGGTCTATCGTAATAGCATGTGCAGTATTGATCTCTATGTCATGAAACGTGGCTTTTATAGTGCAAAAATCGTCGATTATAATCGGCGAAAATGAAGCCTCCCAAGATTTATTCCAATTTTCATCCGGCCTTTCGCTGTATCTGATTTGCGTATTCTTAATCCAGGAAGCAATTTCGAGTAGTTGCCTGGCTAACTCTCTTAAATAATTCAGATCCTTATGGTAGACTACTACACAATTGGATTGTTCCTCTATTGCTTCTACATCGAGAAAGCCAAGAACTCCAGAAGTCATTTCGATTTCTTCTGAAGTTAGATCAGTAAGATGAATTGCGAATACCGGGGTTGGCTTAATGGCCATGTGTTATAGCGTATTGGTGGTTGATTGTACTAGCAGCTATTCCCATTTCTTCATTTAGCGGAATTGAGGGATCTATAGATTTTAGTCCAATCTTGACAATGGCCAGATGGTGAACGGCATGATCGTAAGCATACATAAGTTCTCTGCCTAAACTAGTATTTACCAGTGGTCGGGAACCATCTTTTAATGTGAAGTCTGCATAGACTTTTAGAGTCTGATTTTCCTGAAGACCAGATAATGTTTCTTTGATATTTGAGAATTGGTCGATCGCATAACTCTTGTTCTCTTCAATATTTCGATCTCTTTTTCTGACAGCATAGTCCAATTTCCGATTATTGCATTGCTCCAGGAGACAAGTGAAAAAATCATGAATATGTCTAAAGTGTTTACCTAAAGTAGATCCATTGAAGATATCCAGAGGGGTAACATACTGATCCTCCGTGATAAGGTGCATCGTACTGATTATTTGATCGATTAGCTGTACTGCTCCTTGTTTACAATTCATAAAGTGAATATATCATTTTATTTTGTGTTGTGATGATGATCTGCAATAGGACGATTTGTTTAAACTCTCTTATATATTTCTTCATTGGCGGACTTCAATGTATTCATGAGCAATGAACAAACAGTCATTGGCCCTACCCCTCCCGGGACGGGAGTGATATAAGATGCCTTACCGGATACGCTTTCAAAATCTACGTCACCTACGAGCCGGTACCCCCTTTTCCTGGAAGGGTCTTCGATTCTGTTAATACCCACATCAAAGATGATTGCGCCCTCTTTTATCATGTCTGCGGTCACATAGTTAGCCCTTCCAATAGCGGCAATTATGATATCTCCTTGTCTTATTTCAGCTTCGCTGTTTTTTGTTCTGCTATGTACAATTGTTACTGTGCAATTGCCTGTTTTACGCTTCTGAGCCATTAAAATAGATATAGGCATTCCGACAATATTACTGCGACCAATGACAACGCATTTCTTCCCGGAGGTCTCAATATTATATTCTTCGAGCATAGCCAATATCCCTTGAGGAGTCGCAGGGAGATAAGCTGGTAAGCCCAGAGTCATTCTACCAAAATTCATAGGATGAAATCCATCGACGTCTTTTCGTGGGTCTATAGCGAGATTGACCTTTTCCGGATCGATATGACGTGGCAAGGGCAATTGTACGATGTAGCCATCTATATTCGGATCCTCATTGAGATCACGTACTATGTCTAATAATTCTTCCTCACTGATGGTCTCATCTTTCTTTATTAATGTGGATTCAAAACCAACTTCATCACAAGATCTCACCTTACTTCTTACATAAGACTGGCTGGCCGGGTCACCTCCCACCAATACTGCAGCCAGGTGAGGTACTCTCCCTCCCCGCTCTTTAATCTCATCGACTTCCTCTTTAATTCTGATTTTCAATTTGGCAGACAAGGCCTTTCCGTCTATTAATTTCATCTCAAATTTTTCTCTTGCTGCAAATATCTACTTTTGTTGCTGAGACGTTAGATCATACTAACTTTATTTATATACTTAATTAAAATAATGGTTTTGAGAACATCCTTACATTTATTATTGTCCTCGCTACTCCTGTTGTTTATAAGCTGTAGTTCCACAAAAGATACTTCTTCTTCTTCTTCCATGACTATTGCATTTGGATCCTGTAATCATCAATGGGATGAAAAACAACCCATATGGAAGGAAATTACTAAAAATGATCCTGATTTATGGATTTGGTTAGGCGATATTATCTATGCAGACACTGATGATATGGATAAAATGCGTAAAGACTATGAAGTACAAAAATCAAATACCGACTATAATTATTTACGGGCAGCATCTGATGTGATTGGAATCTGGGATGATCATGACTACGGAGCCAATGACGCTGGCAAAGAGTACAGCAAAAAAGACAGTAGTAAGCTACTTCTATTCAACTTTTTAGACGTGCCCAAAGAAGATTCGTCTTGGACCAGACCAGGTGCTTATCAATCATATAGTTATGAACACGGACAATTAAAAGTAAAAGTGATCCTCCTGGATGTCAGGTATTTTCGGGATTCTATCGGTACTCGGCAAGCTTCCATTCTGGGCCCGCAACAATGGCAATGGCTAATTGCAGAATTGAGTAATTCTGATGCTGATGTCCATGTCATAGGAGGTGGCATTCAATTTCTTGCCGAAGATCATAAATTTGAAAAATGGGCAAATTTTCCCACCGATCGAAAAAGACTTCTTCAGATAATTGATATTTTGGAGGTTGCACATCCGATTTTACTTAGTGGAGACAGACATTTGGGCGAGATGGCTATCGAAAAATTGCCTACCAGCGGAAAGCCAATACTTGAAATAACTTCAAGTGGACTTACACATGCCTATGATGACTACACAGGGGAAGAAAACAGACACAGAATAGGTCCTGCTTTTCCTGTAAGAAACTTTGGAATATTGACAATTGAGAAGAAAGGTCGTTTGGTGAGTTATAGTGCTGAAATAAGGAATTTGATGAATAAGGTCCAATATTCTATTCAAAGTCAGGAACTTTCACGCAGTCTTGCAAAAATACAAACCGGATCATGAATTGGGGTTTCACAGGCTATGGACGGATCGCGCGAAAGTTTGAGGAGAACTTGGCTCACACGGATCACAAACTTGTAGCAATTGCCTCTCGTTCCGGATATGATCAGATAAAAGCGCCCATTAAAGCTTATCAGAATTACAAAGACCTGTATGCTGATACTGAAGTGGATATCGTCTATGTCAACACGACCCATAACGATCATTGTTCCCAGACAATAGCAGCGCTACATGCTGGGAAGCATGTCTTGTGTGAAAAACCCCTGGGAACTTCAGAATCCGAAGTGATTCAAATGATTGAGGCGGCACGTGCAAATGATAAATTTCTCATGGAAGCCATATGGACAAGATATCTGCCTGCATATCAAAAAGTAATATCACTTGTCAAAAATGGTGCTATTGGAGAGATACAAATGGTCCATGCGAATTTTGGTTTTCGAATGAACCCTGAGGATCCGAAAGAACGATTGATAAACCCTGATCTTGCAGCCGGGGCCGTATGGGACGTAGGCATTTACCCACTGAGCCTCGCACAGGACATATTTAATCAATACCCACAGAATATTCAAGTCTCTGCCAAGCTTTCTCCACTTAATGTAGAAGATCGGTGTGCCATCCAACTGACTTATGGAGAAGGACAAGTCGCACAATTATCCTGTGCCATAGATTTAAATTCAGTGAATGATGCAACGATCATCGGATCTGAAGGAAGCATAACCTTACGGGACTTCTGGAAATGTGAACAATTCACCCTGAAAACGACAAAAGATTCTAAGGACTTTCATCTTCCTTATGTTTCTACTGGTCTGTATCATGAAGCAATGGCATGTGCCACTTATATTGAAAATAATATCCACGAATCTTCTCTAATTACATTTGATAATTCTCGCGAATTAGCCCGATTGATGGATGAAGTGATTTTATTATCCAGGTCTAAAGAGAAATAGTACTTTTGCCGCGATAACTGCGAGGTGATAGACACAAGGGTGTACATCTTAATAGGGAATCCGGTGTAAATCCGGAGTAGTCCCCGCTGCTGTAAGCTCTGCGAAAGACTAAGTCATCTACTGCCACTAATAGACAAAAATTGGGAAGGCAAGACATTAGTTAGAGTAAGCCAGAAGACCTGCCTCCGGATATTCATTCCATAAAGGAATACTGTTGCATACTTCGGAGGAAAGTATCTGGCAGAAACAGCCTGTCGAGGCCACATTTACTTTTATCATGATTTTAAAATATATCGCATTATTCAGTGTAATGATTTTAAGTCTGTCAGGTTATAGTCAGCAGGAAGTTGAATTAGCAGACACCTTAGGTCCCGAACTTCTGATTACGCACTCGAAATCGCCGATTAGTCTCAAGTCATCCTATAAACCATCTATCACAATTTCTAAACAAGAGATTGACGCACATGCTTTGGATGATGTTAGCTCGCTCTTAGATCAACAGGTCGGAATTAGTGTAAATGGTGCTTTCAGCAATCCAGGGAAAGACAAAAGCCTCTATGTTCAGGGGGCTGGAGGCGCGTACACTCTTGTCTTAGTCGATGGTCTTCCGGTTACAGATCCGAGTGGAATTGGCGGATCTTTTGATCTTAGAAATTTTAGTCTTTCACAGATTGAAAGAATAGAAGTTATTAAGGGAGGACAATCCGTTCTTTTTGGTTCTGATGCTGTTGCAGGGGTAGTAAACCTCATTACTACTCAGTCAAAAGGTTCAGATTTTTCAGCTGTTATCAATTCTTCAATCGGTTCTTATGGGCACAAGAATGTAAGAGCAGGTGTTGACATGCCCATAGCGAAACATTTAAAATTCCATATTGACGGTTCATATGCCTCCTCCAATGGTATAAGTGAGGCCTTGGATCTTGCTCGTGTCGGATTTGACAGGGATGGATATTCAAGAAAAACACTAAACACTTCTTTACATTGGAAGCCTCACAAAAGGATAAATTTTACACCATTTTTCAGGCTTTCTTCATTCGATGGGGATTATGATGGTGGAGCCTTTACAGATGCCGCCGATTCATTTAAGGCGGATTTATTACAGACGGGATTTACAAGCTCCTATAAAAGTGGGAATAATCAGATCAATCTGTCGTATATCTATAATGGTACAGATAGATTTTTTGATTCTGCACTTTTCGGAGCGTCTGCTTTTAATGGGAGATTTCATCATTTAGACATTTATAGTAATCTTAAAATTGATGAACAAAATACGCTAACGATCGGGCTTAATGCGCAGGAACACATAACGCAGGATTTAGGAGCTAATCAGAGCAGCTCACTTATAAGCCCATATGCCTCATGGTTACTACAGCCTGATGAACGGACAAACATTGAAATTGGTCTACGATATAACAAACACGATACTTTTGGATCAAATGTAAACACTTCGATAGGAGGTAGTCATTGGGTGTCAAGTAATATAAAGCTATTCACCTATTGGGCTACGTCTTTCAAGGCTCCTAATTTATTTCAGCTTTATGGACAATTTGGCGCTAATCCCGACCTTAACCCTCAAATCGGAAGGTCATTTAATTTTGGAGTTGTACTCAAAGAATTAGGAGTATTTGGCACGCTGGAGGCTTCTGTTTTTGAAAGAAATATCAAACAATTAATTCTTTATGACTTTAACTCAGGTTATCAAAATATCGCGAAACAAAATGATCGGGGAGTCGAATTGAGTGTGGTAAAAAAGTATGTACATATGTCCTATGATTTTTCTTATACCTACCTCGTTGGTGAACAAGAAAATTCAATTAACACAAAACAAGTTTCTAATCTTTACAAACGCCCGAAGCACCAGATAGATGGGTCTGTCACATTCTATTATGCTCAAAAGAATAGATTGAAATTCAATTTGCGATATGTAGGAAGCAGAAATGATCTATATTTTGATAATGCTACTTTTCTGAATGAAGCGGTGGTCCTGGATAAATATGTCATCGGTAATTTGTATTTAGATTATTTCCTGAGCGGTGCCAAAATCAAATTCTTCGGTGAAGTCAGAAATTTGTTGGACACTCAATTTCAGGAAGTGGCGGGTTTTAGTACGATGGGAAGGAATATTATTATCGGATTTTCGGTTAGGCTGGACTGACCTATGTTGTGACTTAAGATATCCTGGGATTTGATTAGAAATAAGAGAAATTATCAATAAAAACAACTACTTCCGAGAGAATGACTGCCAAAGAGCTCCGGCAAATATAGCAATACCAGAAATAAGCATAAGAACGGATAAGATACTGAATTCTTCAAATAAGCTCACCGCACTAATGAATGAAAATAATAAGCCCAACGTAAGCGATCGATAAAAAGCAAAATCCAGATCTGATTCGCTCATGAATTGATTTTTTTTCAGAAAATATAAAAGCCATGATTGATCCATTCTTATTGATTTGGTGAAATTTTTTGAATGCTAAGAAAATAAATAAGAGACCAATGAGAAGGATTGATATCGAAAGCAGATTCCATCCTTTTTCAATAAGTAGTATGGAAGCTATGCCGGTTAAAAGGGAACCGACAACATTTAGTATCGTAAGTACATTTTTATCAGGGTCTGACATGGGATATCTATTATTAAGAACTAAGTTTAATTCTTACATTGGAAAAAAACGAATATGATGCGCCTTTTGTTCCTTATCATCACGGTATTTTATCTCTCTCAGGGGTATGCTCAATCCATAGAAAACAATAAAATCGATGTTATTCAGTCGATAAAGACTCATGAAGCCGCATTAATCAATATGAGCGATGAAATTTGGGCTTTAGCTGAAACAGCATTTGAAGAAACTGAAAGTTCTGAAATTTTAGCGGGTTATGCGGAGAAGCACGGATTTAGTGTAGAACGTGGCGTTGGGCAAATGCCCACAGCTTTTATAGCAACATATGGAAGTGGCAGCCCTGTGATAGGAATTCTTGGAGAGTTCGACGCTCTGCCGGGATTGTCGCAAAAGCCGGAACCAGTTAAAAACCCTTTTAGCCCGAGAAAAGCAGGTCACGGTTGTGGACATAATTTGTTTGGCGCCGGAAGTCTGGGAGCTGCAATTGCTATCAAAGAGTTGATGGCGCAGGGAAAAATTAAAGGAACCTTGAAGTTTTATGGAACACCTGCTGAAGAAAAGTATTTCGGCAAACTATATTTTGCTCGGGCTGGTCTTTTCGATGATCTGGATGTCTGTCTCGATTGGCATCCTAGTGCTGCCACAAAGGCCGAAGTCCAGAGTTCACTTGCCTTGGTGGACTTTATTGTTGAATTCAAAGGACAAGCGGCACACGCATCTCTAGATCCCTGGAATGGACGTAGTGCCACTGATGCTAT
The DNA here is from genome assembly GCA_029262975.1 of Saprospiraceae bacterium. GTDB lineage: Bacteria > Bacteroidota > Bacteroidia > Chitinophagales > Saprospiraceae > JAJRXG01. Next base: position 7,579 of record JAJCYJ010000394.1, on the reverse strand, counting down.
GGAGTTATATGCACATGGTATAAATGCCCTGAGAGAACATGTCAAACCGACTGTAAGAATCCACTATCACATGCAACAAGCCGGAGATGTTGTGAATGTGGTCGGCGATTATGCCAGGATTTGGGTCAGAGTGCGGGATACAAAGCGAGATGGTATGTTATCCGTGTATGAAAGAGTTCAGGAAATGGCCGGTGGAGCAGCCATTATGGCAAACGTAGATTATGAAATAAATCTTGTGTCAGGTATCCATGAAGTCTTGGTAAACAGGACTGGTGCCGGGGCATTACTCAAAAACCTTGAATATCTTGGCGATATCTCCTATACCGCGGAAGAAATAGCTTTTGCTCATAAAATGCAGGAGGTTTTGGACAAACCTCAAATTGGTATGGATGCTAAGATCCGACCTTTGGAAGTAACGGTCGAGCATCCCATGGGCGCTTCTTCTGATGTAGGAGATGTGTCCTGGATTGTTCCAGAAATCAGGTTAGGGGTGACGACAGCTCCGGTTGATACTCCGTGGCATTCGTGGGCAGTAGTTGCTTGTGGAGGCATGTCCATAGGTCATAAAGGACTTATTTATGCTGCCAAAGCCCTGGCGATGACTATGGTTGACCTGTATCAAAGCCCTGATCTTGTGCAAAAAGTCCAGGAAGAGTTTAAACAACGAAAAGGGGATGCGGCCTATACGCCACTTTTACCTGATGGCCCCCCACCTATTCCATCCAATAATGCTCAAAATTAGTCAATGGCCAAAAAAGGAACCTGTCCATGGTGTCTCAGTCACCCGGACTATATAGCGTATCACGATGAAGAATGGGGTGTCCCGGAATATGATGACCGTTCTTTGTGGGAAAAACTCCTGCTCGATGGAGCACAAGCCGGTCTGAGCTGGTGGATAATCCTGAGTAAAAGAGATAACTACCGCCGGGCTTTTGATCGATTTAACCCCGAGAAAGTCGCAAGATATGATCAAAGAAAGATTGAAGAGTTGTTACAAAACCCAGGCATCGTTAGAAACAAGCTGAAAGTTAATGCCGCAGTAACCAATGCACAGGCCTATTTAAACATTGTTGAAGGTGGTGAATCATTCCGAAACTACTTATGGCAATATGTGGATGGTAGGCCTATCATTAATCACTTTAAGGAAATGTCTGAGGTGCCGGCAAAAACACCTTTAAGTGATACTTTAAGCAAGCAGCTTAAAAAGGACGGTTTTAAATTTGTCGGAAGCACCATTGTCTACGCATTTATGCAAGCCGTAGGCATGGTTAATGACCATCTGGTGACTTGTCCGCGACTTAAGAAACTCTCTTAGTTATGTATATGATATTATTGTAATATCTAAATATGAAGGTTTAACTAATAAATCATACTAATAATTGATACAACAACAATTTTATCAACCTGAAGTGTAAAGTAGTTGTCAATTGCATTCCTATTAATTTCACCTACTTCGAGTTATAGATATGGATATTTATATTTGTTGTATCAACTAATTCAGGCCATCCCAATTAATAGTTCTTTTAACTTATTCGTTTCATTATCGGTGTTATACACACTAGGTGAAACCCTAATAATGTCTCTTCGGTAGGAAACTGAGATTTTTTCTTTTGCTATAGCCTCTTTAATTGCATTCATATTCTGTCCTGCTTTCGGCTCGATTCCGAAGAGATGAAATGCCATTTTTTCGCCTCCAATCTTGTATCCAGCCGCTAATAATGGTTCAACAATAGGCTGGACTATTGAACGACAGTAGTTTTGCATATTTTGCGGCCCCCACTCCAATATTTGAGATAAGCTATCCAGGATCATTGGGATTTTGATAAAGTCCGGGGCCTCACCCATCTCATATCTTCGGGCTCCCTGGCGATATTCCTCCTGATAATTAGTCAGAAACTGAAAATCGTCACTTTTTACTCTATTTAACCAACTCTCTTCAACAGGAATGCCTTGATCAAATGAAGGTCCATAATAAGCTAGCCCTATACAATAGGGGCCCAATAACCATTTGTAGGCACTGACGATCAGGGCATCTGCTTGCACTCGCATTTGGTCATAGGGCAATACCCCAATAGACTGTGTTCCATCTATGATGACTTTTGTGCCAAGATTCTGGGCTTTCTTACAGATATTTTCTATATCGAACATTGTACCATCGCTCCAATGAATTATGGGTAAACTAATTGCAAGGACCTGTGGGTCTAAATTTTCTAGGATATGATCACTCCAACTCTGTTTTTGATCCACACATCTTGGAATAATTCTTATTTCTAACTGCCTTTCTTTTGCCAATTGTTTCCAGATATAATAGTTGCTCGGAAACTGATCTTCCAAAAGGAGTATTTTGTTTCTGCCATTCCGCGGAAGATTTCTTGCGACATTGGCCAGGGCATACGAGGCAGAGGGAATAACAACTATCCTCTTGGGCTCATCGGAGTTAATTAACCGGGCAAAGAGAGCTCTTACTTTATTCACATCATCGAAAAAATCGTTCCTGGAAATGTTTCCTGGAGATCTCTTGCGCATCAATCCCCTGATTCCGGCCTCTTCACTGGATTTTAATATCGGAGACATGTATGCACCATTCAGGTAGGTATGGTTATTATCCAGACTAAATTTATCACTTTGGCAATCCATTACTGTGTCTTTAGTTCAAACATACGTCTTGGTACACGAATGATGAGTCTATTTTCCCAAATACCAAAGAATTTGTCCAGCTGTAATTTAGTTTACAAAACCAATTCAATACAACTGAAATTATCTATCGATAATATCTCGTTATATTGTCTTCTGATGGATCGAGATATTGACTCGATTATTAATGACTTAGTCCTAAATCCCGTATGAGTATATTAATTAGAACCATGACAGGTATGTTGATGCTATGCCTGTTCAGTTGCCAGGAATATGGTATTCAACTCAGAGTTGAAAATGCCAGTCCATTTAGTTTTGACAAAATTTCTGTGAACAATGTATCATTTGGCTCATTAGAATCTTATCAGATTTCCAGATATCTTCCCTTTGAAAGTATTTATAAGTCCGAGTTTATATCAGTTGAGATTGGCGATCAAACGTTAAAACTGATTCCCGAGACATTTAATGAAGAAGAGTATTATAACACGGGCAATTTCAAATTTGTGGTCGATATTCTAAATCAAAAATGGTTATTGGTTAAGTTGGAAGAAGAATAGGACATTCGTTGGGCATTTTATTTAAAGTTTCCTTTTTGATTTAGTAATGTTGCGTACATAAGCACATCTTATGAAAGTTGCAATTGTACAGGATGGCCCAGATTACCTCAATGCCGAATTCACACTCTCGAAGACAGCTGACTATATTCTTCGGGCAGCCAGAGAAAAAGCACAACTAATAGTCTTTGGAGAAAACTGGTTTTCTGGATATCCTATCTGGTTGGATATCTGTAATGATGTTAACCTTTGGGATCACGCTCCTGTAAAGTCAGTATGGTCTAAGATGTTTGATCAGGGCTTAGCATGCGATTCTGATCTGATGATGCAATTGGTGAAGATTATAAAGGAAGCTGGTATATATGTGATAATGGGAGCTAATGAACCCATCACTCAGGGCAAGGGTAATGGTACCTTATATAACACCATTTATACTTTTGACCAGAATGGAAATATCATCAATCATCATAGAAAATTAATGCCTACCTATACTGAGAAATTGGTCCATGGTATCGGAGATGGTGCGGGTTTGAATGCCATACAAACTGATTTTGGTCGAATTGGTTCGTTAATTTGTTGGGAACACTGGATGCCGTTGACCAGGCAGGCAATGCATGATGAGGGAGAAGATCTACATATAGCCCTATGGCCATATGCCAAGGAATTGCATCAAATAGCGAGTAGGCATTATGCGCATGAGGGAAGATGTTTTGTGATCGCTGTAGGTCAAATCATGCATCAAGACGAAATTCCTAAAGAATTGACAATAAGTTCTCTTGTTGAGCTCGATGCTAGTGGTCTCATTATGAAAGGTGGCTGTTCTATTTATGGTCCTGACGGGGGTGTCATACTTCCTCCTATATATAACACAAGGGAGTTGATTCTCGCTGATCTGCCTTTAGAAAAAGTAACAGGGGAACGCATGAATTTATCTGTTTCAGGTCATTATCAGCGAAATGATGTTTTCGCTTTGCATGTGAATAAGTCCAGAAAGACATGAGATCATAAAATCTCCACATTAGTATCTTCTTATTAACACTCTGTCAATTCATTACCATACTTCCTTAACTTGGCTGACTTTAGTCAAAATGAAAAACGGAAAATGGAAGAGGTATCACAAATTCTAACGCAACAGGGTGAAAATATTAATGCAATCGACACAGTTTGGGTAGCTATTTGTGCAGCACTTATTTTTCAAATGGAAGGGGGATTCGCGATCCTTGAAGCGGGATTTATTCGAGCGAAAAATACGATGAGTATTATAGCCAAAGTCCTGATTGATGTCATGTTTGGAGGACTTGCTTTTTACGCGGTTGGATTTGGTATCGCTTATGGCGCCTCTAACGGATGGTTTGCTTTTGGAACTGGTATACTGGATGAGGATCTCGGATTGGGACTTACTGTCTCCAATAAACTATTTTGGTTCATTCAACTAGGCTTTGCGATGGCAGCAATATCAATCGTCTCAGGAGCAATTGCAGAAAGAATGAAGGTATGGGCATATATGATATTTGTAATCATTTTTTGTGCTGTACTTTATCCAGTTGTTGCTAATTGGGTTTGGAATCCCGGTGGGTGGCTGGCGAATATGGGATTCAATGATTTTGCGGGTTCTGCTGCTGTTCATGCGATGGGTGGGTTTGCAGCGCTTGCTGCAGCTATCGTTTTAGGGCCACGCCTCGGCAAGTATGGTGAAGATGGATCGATTACTCCTATTCCAGGCCACAATCTGCCCATGGCAGCTGTAGGAGCATTCATATTATGGTTTGGGTGGTTTGGATTTAACCCAGGTTCAACTTTAGCAGCGGTTGGTAATTGGGAGCTTATTGGAACGGTAGCTACCAATACATTTTTAGCTTCAGCAGCGGGAGGATGTGCAACAATGATTTATACGAAGGTTGTGTATAAACTTGTCGATATTACGATGGTTATTAATGGTGTCTTGGCAGGATTAGTCGCCATTACAGCCGGCTGCAATGTAGTTGGACCAAATAGTGCAATAATCATCGGCCTTATTGCTGGGATATTAGTGGATATAGCTGTTGTCGTTTTTGATCGACTTAAAGTCGACGATCCTGTTGGCGCTATTGCCGTTCATGGAATTAACGGACTTTGGGGTACTTTAGCTGTTGGCCTTTTTGCAACAGAGAGTGGATTGTTATTTACCGGAAGTGCAGCACAATTGAGTATTCAGGCGATCGGAGTCCTAACAATTGCCACCTTCTCATTTGTATTGACTTATGCTATTTTGAGTATTGTTAAGGCAACGATGGGTATACGTGTCTCACGCGAAGAAGAACTGGCAGGTACTGATGCTGTCGAATATGGGGTAGAAGCATATTCAACTTTTGAATAATAATATAACCTAAGGAAATGAAAAAAGTAGAAGCTATAGTCAGACCTTCAAAAGTCAAGTTAATTCAAGCAGGACTAAAGAAAGCAAATATCCCTTGTTTTACGGTTATTCCGGTGAAGGGTTCTGGTCTTCAAAAGAGTTATTCTGAGAAGTACCGGGGTACTGAATTATCGATGGTATTACAGACTCGTGTCATGATCATATGCGTCATCAGTGATGAAAACCTGGATAAATGCGTAGACGTGATCCTTGAAAATGCATCAGATGGTCAAGTTGGTGATGGAAAGATTTTTATTTATGATGTACAGGATGCGATACGTATCAGTACAAAAGTAAGAGGTGGCGCAGCCATCAAATAAGACAAAATTATGATTTCAAAACAAAGATATTGGGCCATTACAGTGGCAGTCGCAGGATTTCTATTTGGATTTGATACGGTAGTAATCTCTGGAGCTAATCAACCTATTCGTGAGTTGTGGCAGACTACTCCACTCTTCCATGGTACTTTCATAATGTCAATGGCATTATGGGGAACGGTTGTCGGAGCCTTACTGGCTGGGATACCGAGTGAAAAATATGGCAGAAGAAAAACACTGATATGGATCGGTGTTCTATTCAGTCTTTCCGCTATAGGTTCAGCTGTGGCCTGGGATCCCTATAGTTTTTCTTTTTTTAGATTCATAGGAGGATTGGGTGTAGGTGCGTCCTCGGTAGCTGCACCAACTTATATATCTGAAATATCAACAAAAGAAAACAGGGGGAGCCTTGTTATCCTTTATCAATTTAACATAGTACTTGGTATTTTCATCGCCTTCTTCTCTAACTATTTACTAAAAGGATTTGGTGGCGCTAATGATTGGAGGTGGATGCTGGGGGTTGAAGCTATTCCGGCCATCATGTATACACTAATGGTCCTGGGAGTGAGTAAAAGTCCACGCTGGCTGCTGACAAAGCGTGGAGATGAATCAGGTGCCCGTGCGATTCTTAAGGATATGGGTATCGTGGATATTGATGCAGAAGTGGCCGCAATAAAGGAAGCAGCTAAAAATATTGTGGCTGAATCGATATGGAAGCCAACATATAGGACGCCTGTTATCCTGGCATTTGTGATCGCATTTTTCAATCAACTTTCGGGTATTAATTTTATCCTTTATTATGCACCCGAGATTTTGGAAAAAGCAGGACTGGCAGCAAAAGAATCTTTACAAAATTCGATTGCCATAGGAGGGATAAATTTGATTTTTACATTTGTCGGAATATATCTTATTGATAAAGTCGGAAGGAAAACGCTGATGATCGTAGGCTCTATAGGATATATCATAGGACTTGCCATGGTTGCTTATGCGTTTTATACAGGGGCAAATGCCCTATTCTTACTTGTCTTTTTATTGATCTTTATCGCCGCCCATGCTGTAGGACAGGGAGCAGTAATATGGGTTTTTATATCAGAAATATTTCCCAATACTGTCAGGGCTTATGGCCAGTCGTGGGGTTCGGGTATACATTGGATATTTGCCGCACTTATTACGTTGCTGGCCCCGGTATTCATCGATTTGTTCAGCGTTAACCCCTGGCCGATCTTTGCCTTTTTCGCAGGGATGATGGTCCTTCAATTAATATGGGTGCTGGTCTTTATGCCTGAAACGAAAGGTGTAAGTCTGGAAGAGTTGAGTAAACGATTATTACGGTGAGATCCAATATGATATGATGGTGTATTTCTCTAAATGGATGGGAAAATTTTGATATATCCTTCCTGGTTTTCAAATCTGATTTTACCTTGTTCTTCAAGTAAATCAAGATAACCTATTGTCATAATCAATGCGGGCATAGAAAGCCTGCCTTTATACATGGTCTGATACAATTGAAAAAACGAGTGACATCCAGCATTTATTAATTTATATACTTCGTTCGTTCGAATATATATTCGACTTATTTGGCTTTCTATAAGTAGGTGTGCATTTTCAAATATCTCGTAGTGCCCGGGGTAAACGGTACCGATATCGTAAGTTAACAAGCGATCATATGATGCCATCAT
>JAJCYJ010000393.1 GCA_029262975.1 Saprospiraceae bacterium | reverse complement strand
AATTGTGAATATTACCTCAATGATCAATTGCTTAAGGGACATAAAATCCTTGCGGAAGGAGCTCAAGGAGTCATGCTCGATGTCGACTTTGGTACATACCCTTTTGTTACTTCCTCAAATACGATAACCGCTGGAGTCTGTACGGGACTTGGCATTGCACCGTCGAAGATCGGGGAAGTTATAGGTATCAGTAAAGCATATTGCACCAGGGTTGGTAGTGGGCCATTTCCAACTGAATTATTTGATGATAATGGTAAAAAGTTACAAGAATATGGCAATGAGTTTGGTGCTACTACAGGTAGAGCCAGACGTTGTGGTTGGCTGGATCTTGTGCAACTGAAATACAGCATTATGATTAATGGAGTTACTCAAATCGCTCTTACGAAATCAGATGTAATGGACAACTTTGAAGAAATTGTTGTTGCTGACAGTTATATGATTGACGGCTTGAAGCAAGAAGAATTACCATATGACCTTTGCGAATTAAATTATCAGCCACAGTATAGAACTTTCAAGGGATGGATGACTCCGCTTACCGCTGAAACCAAGGAGCTTCCTCACTCATTTCAGACATATATATCCTATTTGGAAAAGTATACGGGTGTTCGGATCCCATTAATATCAGTGGGACCACATAGAGATCATTTAATTGTCAGATAACGCGACTTATACTGCTAATCCTATTCATAACCATTACTTTATTGGCCCTTGTGTGCTTTCACAATGAATTGATATTCAAGGCTTCGGTCGTCAGTATCAATTGTATGATAGCCCAACTCAGTCAATAAATTCTCAAGTGTTAATAGATTCACTCTATACTCCATAGGCGGAGCAATGTCGTCAGGAATGCGTTTCATTTTAAAGTCAACTATCATAATTTCTCCTCCTGGTTTAAGAGATCGTTTCAAATTATTCAGATACGCTCTTCTGTCTTGGATATAACCGATTGTATTTATTATAATTACCACATCCACTTCTTCATTCCCCAACAGTGGATTGTCAGCAGTAGCAAGTCTTGTTTCAATTTTTGGCTGTTGTATGCTGTCTAAATTTTCTTTAAATATTTCTATAAGGTTGATCATGTTAGGATCAATATCAACAGCAATTACCTTCTTCGCTTGCCTGATCAATCTGAACGAAAAATATCCTGTTCCAGCTCCGATATCAGCAATAATTTTTCCTTCAATATTTCCCAATCTCTCGATAACTAATTCTGGCTTTTGCCAGGCATACCTCCTCCTTTCAGAATCAACTTCAAGCGTATTTTCTGACTGACTTACAGTCTGCGGCACATCGATTTTGACCTCGTCTGCAGAAATTTCACCTTTTTTACAGGAATTAAGAAGGAGTATTGTCAATAAAACCAACAAGGGTAAGCGTATCATGTTACAAATGTAATCATCCATATAGTCCCATTACACTTCCTTGTACAGGACTTCAATAATTTTCTCAATTTGCCCTCGCACATTTCTATTGCTGTTATGGCCATTTGCCATGATGGATACGGAAACAACACGACCCGATGCACATTCAAGTAACCCCGCATAGGCCAGAACATTATTGATAGATCCGGATTTCATCCAACAATAATTCTGAGATTCAAATCCCGACAGGAAATTCCGCACACTCCCCCGTACTCCTGCTTTTGGAATAAGTGATTTTAGTTCTTCATCACCTAGTGACCTTCTCTTGCTATTGATAAATGACGACATAAAGTTCGCACTAATTCTATTTCTTGAGGATAGACCACTCCCGTCTTCTTGTTGTAATCCATCTACATTGAGGAATAGTGCCTTTAAGTGTTTTTTAATCTCGTCAATTCCAGTACTAAAACTTCCCTGTTCGCCAGATAAAGTACCCACCGTACGCAAAAATGCCTCGCAGTATAAGTTATTCGAAACTTCATTGGCATAGGCAGTTAGAATTTTTAGAGACGGCGAACCAATCATTCCTATGCGTTGGATGTTTTGGCTTTTTTCAATCGTTCGGCCATAATCCAGCGCCACGATACCGGACTCTGCCAAGCTCTGATGTATCTGATAAGCAGCAAAATCAGCAGGATCAGCAATAGCACCTTTTATCACAAATAGCCCTTTTCCAGGAGGAATCGTACCTGATATCCAACGCGATAAATCATAGGGGTTTCCATATATATAAGCATTATCCCCTGAATTCAATGGCCCTGTCAATACTTCATTCCCAAAATGATATCCAGGTAATTCGGGTTCAACACTTAAGATTGATGTGGGTTGTCCAGGACTTTTTGACCTTTCGAAACTAAGAAAATACAAATTCTCGTGTAAATTTAGTCCCCACGCACCTGAAGCATAATAGTTAGTCAAATCATCCCATGACCAACTGGGATGAATAGGTCGATTATCAAAGATCCAATCATCTACAAGTATTTTGCCATCGATACAAGTTATACCCTTGTCATGGACTATATCTACGATTTCATGAAGGACTTCTTTCATCGGTCGAGTACCCTCGAATTCTGGTGAGCCCAATGAAGGATCTCCAGAACCGACAATGATAAGATTTCCGATAAGTGTACCATCTGCCAAAATATCTCCCTTATAGCCTATTATTAGCTCGTAGAAATAATCCTCACCGAGTAATTCAATGGCACTAAGAGTTGTAATCAATTTCAACGTAGAAGCAGGAATCATTTTAGATTCTGCCAGGTATTCAAAGACAAAAGTCCCGTCAGTGTCAGCTACACTTATTCCAAACTGGGCACCCTCGCTAGCTTTGTCATTGATTAACTCTGTTATCCTATCGTATGGTTGTGCTGATATCGCGAAATTCAGACTGATTATAAGACTAATAAGATGAAACAGTTTTATCATAGACTTAATAATAAGCGATATTAAATAGAGCATCACCATTGTGCACTACAGAGGCGTTGTTATGCCCAATGATATAGCCATCTTTTTTTGCGAAAATACGTTTTGTACGATCTGCATGGGGAGAATGAATTACACCTAATTGCTCACCTCTTCTTATAAAAGCACCTGATTGTCTTGTCCAGGTGAATAATCCAGCTTCGGATGATCTGACCCATCCTGTTGATTTCAAAGCAATGGATTCACGATTAGAAGGTGGTGCTTCTGAAATCATATTTAGTTTTTTAAGTGTCCTTTTAATACCTGCAACCCCTAATTCAATGGACAATCCATCAAGACGTTCTGCCTCACCTGCTTCATAAACAAGCGTGGGTATATTCATCAGATTGGCTGTTTTCCTAAAAGACCTCGAGATGAAGGGTTTTTGAATTATAAAAGGAGCCCCAAAAGCTGTCGCCAACTCCAAGGCTTTGGCATCATTCTTTGTATATCTGATCTGAGGATAATTATATCTTGAAGCTCCACCCGTATGTAAATCGATCGCAATATCGACATTGGGCAAAACCTTTTTTGTTAAAGTAGAAGCAGTCCTGGATGCCAACGAGCCCAGTGCTGATCCTGGAAAACTTCTATTAACATCCTTTCCATCGGGAACATCCCGACTAAAATTTATAAATCCAAAGACATTCAAGAGCGGTATGGCTATTACACTTCCTACGATTAATGTATCCATAATCTGTTCTTCGAGAATTCGCCTTACAATTTGGATACCGTTAATCTCATCACCATGTACCCCACCCATAATAAGAACGGTAGGTCCTGGTTGTGTCGACCTGAAAATAAATGACTGAATATATATCCTATCTCCGGAAGGCAAGCTGCTAACGAATAAATTTACTTGTTCTCGTTCTCCGGGTCCTATAGATATACGATCTATTATTAATGATTTCATCATGATTAAGATTACTTCGCGAGTCGTTCGGCAAATTGAATAATTTTTTTAGCTATATCAATCTTTGATGTTTTCTCAATCCCTTCAAGTCCTGGTGAGGCATTCACTTCTAGCACCAAAGGACCATTATTAGATCTTAACATGTCTACACCTGCGACATGTAATCTGAGAATTTTGACAGCATTTAAGGCAACACTTTTTTCTTCTTCGGATATTGCAACCACTTCTGAACTTCCTCCTCTGTGAAGATTGGATCTGAATTCTCCTTCCCGGGCGGATCGCTTCATAGCTGCCACTATTTCTCCATCAACAACAAAGAGTCTGATATCTTCTCCCGATGACTCTTCAATAAATTCCTGAATTAATACTTTTTGTTTGAGTCCATGGAAAGCCTCGAGAATACCTTCCATAGACTTGATATCATCCGCTTTCAATACACCTAAACCATGGGTTCCACTTAATAGTTTAAGAATTTTGGGAAAGCCCTCTATTTTTTCATGAAGATGAGGAAATTGACCATAATTATTGATTAGCAAAGTCTGAGGAACAGGGATTCCTTTGTGCGAGAGTAGTTGCATACAACTCAACTTGTCCCTGGTACGCAATAAGGCTTCAGAACCCAAAATTGTCGGCACCGCCATACTTTCAAATTGTCGTATTACAGCTGAGCCGTATGCCGTCACCGTGTGCCCTATTCGTGGTATGACGGCATCATATCCACGTAAGGGTTGTCCATGTACAAATATTGAATTGTGCTCATTTTGTATCATTAAGTCGCAGTTCATGTGATCAATGACACGGACAAAATGATTGCGTCTTCTTGCAGCATTATACAGACTTCGGGTACTATATAATTCTCCATTTCTAGAGAGAATGATGAGTCTCATAAATTATGATAAAATTCGGGCATAAGTTATCATTTAAGTGACAACTTGGCACAATTTGTACCTACATTACACAAGCCTTTATAAGTTTTTTTCTTAATACGTTATAAAATCGAGCGGACTTCCGATGAATCAGAATGATAAAAACCTGTCAGGAACAACACCTAAGAATGACAAGAGGGTAATAAGAGCCTGGGCTATGTTTGATTGGGCTAATTCTGCTTATTCCCTGGTTATTTCTACTGCAATATTTCCAATTTATTTTTTAGCTGTAGCACCTGAAAAGATCAATTTTCTGGGAGGTGAATTTTCAAATTCTGCCTTTTACTCACATTCTATAAGTTTTGCTTACATACTTATCGCATTAATTGCTCCTATACTTGGTGGCATCGCTGATGCAGGTCACAAGAGACTCAGGTTTCTAAAAATATTTACAACCATTGGGAGTGTCGCTTGTATGATATTATTTTTCTTTAATGATGCTCCTTTGATTTGGCTGGGTACAGCTGCATTTATTATTTCTACATTTGGATTTGCAGGAAGTCTTATATTCTACGATGCTTTTCTTCCATCCATTACTACCAGAGAACATTATGATTCTGTCAGCGCAAAAGGATATTCATATGGATATGTTGGCAGTGTGCTTTTATTATTGACCATTTTATTTATTAGTCAGAAACCTGGACTTTTTGGAATTGCTGAAGACAGCTCGCTACCCTATCGTATTGGGTTTGTGATGGTAGGACTTTGGTGGATAGGATGGTCACAATACACTTTCAAATTTCTGCCGAAAGATGGTGATGAGAAATTTAAGAAAGGTCTTATTAAGGATGGTTACCGGCAAATGAAAGCGGTTGTAAATGAGATAAAATTCAAGCCAAATCTCAAGCGTTTTTTAATTTCATTTTTCTTTTATAGTGCAGGTGTTAATACCGTTATTTACCTGGCTACTGTCTTTGCCAAAAATGTATTGGATTTTGACACATCTGAGTTGATACTCACAGTCTTGATTTTGCAAATCGTAGCCATCTTAGGGGCTATTCTTTTTGCAAAATATGCCAGCGCTAAAGGAAGCAAGAAGGCAATATCAATGATGATTGTAATTTGGTTTTTAATTTGTATCGCAGCATCTTTTGTGACTTCCAAGGCTGTATTTTTTGTACTGGCATTCTTTGTTGGACTTGTCTTAGGAGGCATTCAATCGAGTTCGCGAGCAAGTTATACAAAGCTGATCGAAAAGGAAACTGAGTATAATTCCTATTTCAGTTTTTATGATCTATTGTTCTATCTGTCAATCGTATTTGGCACATTTACTTTTGGAGTTGTCGATAATCTTACCGGTAATCTGCGATACAGCGTCCTTGTTCTTGGAATATTCTTTGTGATTGCCTTTTTCATATTTAGAAAAGTCGAATTTATTCATGAAGAAGTATTAGTAGCTCCGGTCTCTTAATCATTCGACTACCTTGGTCGGTTTCTAAACAGAAGAATTGAAAATAGAATTGCCGCGAATTGCGTACTTGTTATTCTAAAAATTTGAAACAACCTAAATCCGGACTTTCTGAATCTCTTATTTGTCCGTTGATGTCCTCTAACAAATCTGGAATAGGAATCCCCTGATTGCGCGCAAGACTCATTGTATCGAGCGTATATAAATCATTGAACTCATCCAAAAACACGGGTTCATTCATATGTTCAAGACATGAGATACAAGCCTCTGGATTATATTCACTTTTTACATCCATTACTTTAATTAGCGTGTGGTCGAAAGTGAGTTTAAATAAGTCGGGATCCATGCCTTCGGCTATATCATTAATATCAATTTCATCATCATTCGATCCCATAATAATGCTATTTTCAAAACGTGCATTCAAAGGATTGGAAGCTACACTAGTACAATCTTGATTGAGACAATTAAAATTATCCATATAAATCGCAGAGGCTTGGTTTTCGTAATTTGCAAACGTACAATAGCGAAATACGTAGGACCCTCCATATACCATAGCCAGGCTTTGCGGACCATTACTATGAATCAATGTATTGTCAGCCTTAATGTCGGCGTGAATTCCGATGACGCCAATATTTGAAGTATTCGATATAATCACACTGTTTAATTCAATCGAGGATGCGCTATCGGCTCTTATTCCTACGCGGCTATTTTTGATCTGAGTATGTTCCAGGACATGATTCTTGCTATTCGGTAAAAATCTGATTCCCGACCACTGTCCTTTGACATCATCAAACCC
>JAJCYJ010000392.1 GCA_029262975.1 Saprospiraceae bacterium | reverse complement strand
GAACTGTGCAACAGCGACTGGACTACAGGTCCATTCGACGAAGGCACCCTACCAGAGGCAGGCGGGCGAGACTTCCACGTCTCGGCTGGCAGAAATTTATTTATTTAACAGCAGGCGTGGCTTCCATGCCACAGCGAGCAGGAATTTATTTATAAAACGGCAGGAGCGACTTCTATGTCGCGGTATAAAGAAATTTATTTGGAATTGAAAAGTCTCTTCGAAGGAACACCATCTAATATGAATTGCATGGCGATTGTTAATGTTGATGGCCTTGGCCGAATTGATATGAACTTACAAAATGCCATCCTACAAAGGAGAATCAAATAGATCTGCGTGTAAGCACTCAACTTATGTAGTCTTCATACTTGAATTTTGAAATGCGCTAATTAATATACTATTTGAGTGCGTTTGTACTACATATATACGACGTGATATAGACGTTCGCCAACTTAAACTTTATCTACTGATTGCATTTGCCCCTTTTCAAAAAAAAACTGGATCCATAACATTTCAAAGTAGTCATATGCTCCACGTACATGGAGCATTGCGCTTAAAATTGTAATTTGTTCACGTCTTTTTTACAAAAAACATTCTTGCCATGAGAATTCAAGTGCTTTTCATCTTTTTCGTTTTAAGTAATTATAATAGTATTTCGCAACAAAACCATTTAGATGTCGAAGGTCATACAAAAATCAGAGGAAATATTGATATCAACCATGCCTTTGATACCACATCGGTTTATATAGGGAGAAATGCAGGAGTAAATAATATAGCATTTCTTGGTGCAGATTTGAACACTTTTGTAGGTTCTAATTCAGGTAATAAAAACTTACAAGGGCTTAATAATTCCTTTTTTGGAGCTACAGCTGGTTACTTTAACTTATCAGGTTCGAGAAATTCCTTTTTCGGAAGTTACGCAGGCTACGGGAATACAATGGGTTCCCAAAATTCCTTTTTCGGAAGTTTAGCAGGATACGAGAATGTGACAGGAACTAATAATTCCTTTTTCGGGAAATCTGCAGGCTTTGAGAATACAACAGGTTCAGACAATTCTTTTTTCGGATTGGAGGCTGGCTACTACAATGCTATGGGCACAAGAAACACATTTATTGGAAAGGAGGCAGGTTCTGCCTCCGGTATTGATTCCCTGGACCGGTCAATTGCGATAGGTCACAAGGCAAAAGTTGCTTGTTCACACTGTGCTGTAATTGGAGGAACAGAGGATGAATCCGTAAATGTTGGCATAGGTACGACAACACCATTCAAGCGATTGGATGTCATTGGAGAAATGATCATAAGAGACTCCTCAAAAATAGCTACATTTCAATCTGCTAATGCTAATTCCTTCATTGAAATAGAAACTAATGGAGGGACTACTGGAGCTACGGTGGGCTATTTTGACGATAGTTCAGATAAGTATTTTTTTATAGATACACCCGAAGGAGGTTTTGGAGAATTGGTAGTGTTGGCAAATGGAAATGTGGGCATTGGAAAAATTGATCCCGGTCATCCGATTGAAATGGCAAGTGGTGCGCACGTAACGGCGGGTGGTGCCTGGACCAACGCAAGCTCAAGAGTGTTGAAAGAGAATATTTGTGTATTGACTGTTGAAGAAGCCATCTCAACGATTGCAGAATTGAATCCGGTAAAATTCAATTACAAAACTCAAAAGGATGAAGAATACATTGGTTTTATTGCTGAAGACGTTCCAGATCTTGTAGCTACTCAAGACAGAAAGAGTTTAAGTCCTATGGACATTGCAGCTGTCCTTTCAAAAGTTGTTCAGAATCAGCAATTAAAATTAGGCCAACAGGATGCTGAAATAATGAAAATAAAAAAGGAAATGGAAGAACTCAAGTCATTATTAAAGGAAGTTATGGTTTTACATGTCCATGAAAATTGAGAAAACCCTATCACTTCGTGGCTTTTGATTGGAAGTCATCGATAACACAAATCTTTCGTTATGCTCAATGTTTTCAGGTTTTGCCTACAAATGGCTATAATCTTACACCATGCCATGTGACGAAGTTCAATCAGGTTGATTAATAATAAGAGGTCGTAGGCGCAGCCTACACCCAACGAAGGAACTGCTGATCACGCTGGTATAATGTTGACAATCGTGGAGCCTTATTACTGATCCCTTGAAGCGGCGGGAAGATTTGCCGACATGGCAAAAGATTTTGGTATTGGGCAGGTTTTCGCTGTCGCAAATAAAGTACGCAATGATCGCGAACAAGCCGCCATTGATCAATTCTGTACCTATAATAAGCTCGAATTACTACACGCTTTACCTTATGGTGAAAAGTCGGAGAGGCTGACCTTCTGGGTAAGGCAGTAGTCGACTTTGACAAGAATGCCTAAATTGTCCGTAGTATAATGGTTTTGGCTCATAGAATTCAAATGCAACGAGTGAAGTAACATGCTTTGAACAAGCGTCCGTTAACGTTCTTTGTGTTTTTTCTCTATTATCAATCGACTGGAATTGAACTTTATCTACAGACTTTTATGTTCTTAATCTACTCGGTTCTTAATAGGATTTCAGAGCATGAAAAGCTGGTGTAAATCGCAATTTTTAGACCCTTAAATAAAGCCTTGAATCTTGTCAAAATGGAGTATCTTATTCTATAATTAAACCCCTATAATGACTCATAGAATTGTGTTTTTTATTGTTTCTTTTCTAATTGTTGTATCTGGATCTGCACAGACGTTAAGCAAGTCGGATATAGAGATGGTCTCAAATCTGGTGGATACTTACAAAGAAGATCTCAGGGGCCCTTATAAAGATATTCGATGGTTCTGTGCTGATGGCACATTTAACGACCCTAAAGTGCCATGTAACCAGGAAGGATCTATTCAGCGGGCTCGATATAAGGATGATGTCGTTCGGCTTGGAGAGACGAAGCAGATATTTTTGGGTCAAATCCTTGCCGGTTCCGATTTTATCAAATTTTGGGACGAGAAAAATCTTTTTGACCGGTTTAAGCAGTATCAACTTGAAAAGTTTTTTCGAGTTGCAGACGATGGATGGATCAATCGTAAAGCTCAATTTTATCGAGGCGCAATGCAGGTGGAAGATGAGATGAAATGGGGGAGAGATTTCCTGCATGCATTATTGGCCGATGACACCAATATAAGTGAGCATTTTTTTATTCTTCGGCAAGCAGTGGCTACAATTCCACATGATGAAGATGATAACACCAAGCAGTTAGTTAGATCGTTGTCTAAAAATATTTCTGATGAAGATATCCGTTTCATGAATTTGAGAATTAAGATACATGGTGAGCCGGATAAGACAGATATAAAAGCAACTAATGACTTTTTGACTAATACAAGTGATTTGAAAAGTTCTGTAAAGTCAAAACTCACAGAATTGACGCAACTGATGTCGGTTATGTATGCTCCTGTCAATTTGGATAAAAAAATAAAAGAAATCTCTTCACTTCCTGCTTCGACGCCTGGGAGAGAACAAGCTATTGATGCTTTTGGGAGGTTCAAAGAAAAGCAACTGTCTCGCGCTACTCTGGTCTCGGTCAGTGATGCTTTGATCTCTTTGCGAGAATCTTTGCTTCATGTGAAGAGTCCAACTCGAAGGCTTCAAATAATGGACTTTTCCGTTGATTTGGAAGATCTTTTGTATTCTCGACTCTCAGAACTGAGCCTGCCTGTACTTGGTGATCTTGCAATTGAAATATGCAACCTTACGGCCATAGCATATGCTTGCGGTTACCTGGAGTCATGGGAATGGGCATACCTCGAAGAACAATTATCCTCTTGCCAATATGATCAATTTGGACTCTATGATGTAATAGAATTTCATGATAATGCAAAGAACGGAATTGAATGGGGGTCTAACATGGTACGGGCATATTATAATCCAACAATCAATAAAATTGGCCAATTCGAACCCCTGGCTTATGGCCTCATTGATGACATAATAAGATCAGGTCCCTTGCTTTATCTTGGACAACGTGTGTCGCGACTTGGAGAGTGGCTCAATAATGAGTTGAAATATGCCAATAGTGTAATGGGCATCCCACAGTCGAGTCAGATCAGAGGATTAAATGCTGGATATGCTAAAGGAGTTTTGGAAATAGTCAGTGGGGATGTTGAAAATCTGGAGATTGATAAGACTAAAGTATACATCTTTGACCAGCCACCTTCCGATCTGAAACCCATTGCCGGAATAGCTACAGTGTCTGAGGGGAATCCAGTTTCTCATATTCAATTATTGGCACGAAATCTAGGGATTCCTAATGCAGTTGTAAGTATTGATGATTTTAGAAAATTAAAACAATTTGCAGGGCAGGAAGTATTTTATGCTGTAAGCAATAAGGGAACTGTTATTTTGAAAAACACAAAAGATATGTCCACTTCAGAATCAAATTTATTCAGTGCTAAAACAAGATCTGAGGAGAAAATTTCAGTACCGACAGACAAATTGAAATTATCAGAAACAACTATTCTAAATTTACGCCATCTGGATAAAGAAGCTTCCGGAATTTATTGTGGTCCCAAAGCTGCGAATCTTGGGGAACTAAAAAAACACTTTCCAGACAATGTAGTTGAAGGTTTGGTTATCCCTTTTGGTATTTTTCGCCAACATATGGATCAAATTATTCCGGGAGAATCCTTATCATATTGGGCATATATAACTCAAACATTTGAAAATGCCCGGGACATGGCCAGTAAAGGGTCTGGAGAAAATGAAATTGAAAAATATCAACTTTCCCGTCTTGAAGAATTGCGTGGTTATATTAAAAAAATTAAACTATTACCTGAATTTGAGAAGAGCCTCGAGGAAGAATTTATTTCTATATTAAACGGTAAGCTGGGCACAGTTCCGGTGTTTTTAAGAAGTGACACGAATATGGAAGATCTCAAAGATTTTACAGGAGCTGGATTGAATTTGACGTTGTTTAATGTCCTTGATAAACCAGCTATTTTACAAGGCATAAAGGATGTCTGGGCTTCACCCTTTAACGAACGAAGTTTTAAATGGAGGCAGAAATTCTTGTTGAATCCCGAAAGTGTTTTTCCGTCTATTTTGATTATCCCGAGTGTTGATGTAGCATATTCAGGAGTGCTCATTACCAAAGGATTGAAAACCGATAGTTATGATGATCTGACAATTGCATTTAACAGGGGTGTCGGTGGTGCAGTAGACGGGCAGGCTGCTGAAAGTTATACCCTTCACCACAAGGGAGTTAACTATTTGAATGCCCCCTCCCGGGAAATTAAACTGAGATACTTGCCTGCTACCGGAGGAAGCGCAGAGGCACACACAGATTTTTCAAAACCTATACTTTCAGAATCAAATATCTTCGACATTAGAATGCTTGCTGAGCAATGTAAAAGTCTTATTAAGTTTTCTGATAATCCAAATCAAAAAATTGCTCATGACGTTGAATTCGGATTTTTGAATAATAAGATTTGGCTTTTTCAGGTAAGACCTTTTGTGGAAAATAATAATGCCAAAAGCTCAGAATATCTCAATAGCATTTCTCCTCCTACACCACCTGACAAGGTTGTGCTTTATCAAACCCAGGTAAATTAATTTAAATTGTATAATAGAATCACACCACTTACTTTAATCCTCTTGATATTTTTTTCAGGCACTATTGCCGCATACCCGATTGATGGATTTTTAAACTCCGGTATTAGAAGACTTGCCAGGTTGCAGGATATTATATCAGGACTTATAACAGACAAGGAACCATTAGAGGGGGCTCGAAAAAGTATAAATGATATAAAGTTGAATTTGTTAAATAAGGATATCATAGACGAGAATGCTCTTCCAGAAATTACTGATAAATTTCAAAAAGAAGTAGACAGGTTTTTCTATAGTCTGGATAAAAATTATTCAGTTACAATCCTTGATCTGACAGATGCCGATAACTTTCGATTTGCCAGCCGTAGGGGCGATGTTGGATATCAGCCTGGCAGTGTAGGTAAGATTGCAGTATTAGCAGGATTGTTTAAAGCTCTGGAATACGTCTATCCAGATGACTTTCAGAAACGGACAGAATTACTGAAGAACAAATCTGTAAGGGCTGGAAGATGGGCGATGACGGATGAACATACGGTTCCATTTTACAATCCGGAGACAAAGAAATTTTTCAAAAGGACAGTAATTGAATCTGATGTTTTCAGTCTTTACGAATGGGCAGATCATATGATGTCTGTCAGCAATAATGGTGCGGCTAGTGTGGTATGGCGTGAAGCTTTATTGATGTGTGTATTTGAAAAGGATTATCCAAATCTTACGGAAGATGAAATTGCAGCTTATTTTAAGAATACTCCGAAAAGTGAACTCTCCGAGTCCGCCAATCAAACTGTAAATGCACCTTTAAGAGAATTGGGGATTTCAGAAGAAGATTGGAAGTTAGGTCTGTTCTTTACACGAGGGGCCTCCGGTATTATTCCAGGGAAAGGAGGAAGTATAGGGACTACTGATGGGTTGATGAAATTTCTATTAGCGCTTGAACAGGGTAGAGTAGTGGATGAAGCATCTAGTCTTGAAATGAAAAGATTGATGTATATGACGGATCGCCGAATAAGGTATGCGGCCTCTGCTGAATTAAAAGCTGCAGCTGTCTATTTTAAATCAGGAAGTTTGTATAAGTGTGACAGGGTGAAAGATCCGGGTTGTGGAAAATATATGGGCAATGTGTTCAATTATATGAATTCGGTTATAATCGTAGAACATGAAGATGGGACTAAGTATATGGTGGTCCTCATGTCAAATGTGCTGGGTAAGAATTCTAACCTGGATCACAATGCTCTAGGCGGGAAAATAGACAAATTAATCCGGTCAACTTCTTGATTGATAAGTAGCAGTTAATTCAGTGGCCCGTATACGAATTTTTTCACTGGAATGAGTTTTCAATGATGAAATTTCTTCTGTCAAATTGACATCATCTTTATGTTTAAGAAGATAAAGAACAGCAAGAATAATTCGGTCATC
>JAJCYJ010000391.1 GCA_029262975.1 Saprospiraceae bacterium | reverse complement strand
CGGGGATATCCGTGGATATGATTGTCTGGTGATTCAGTCCATTTTTCCTGGTGCCAGCCGCGACCGATGATCCATTCCCCCTTCTCGGATACCTTTACACGGGCTTCTACAAGAGCTACTATTTCAGCCCACGATTTGCTCCTTAAAAAGTTAAGATTCATCAGACTTTGCCCGAATCCACTAAAATGCCCATGGCCTTCTATTAATCCGGGTATGATAAATGCGCCTGTCCCGTCGAGTACAGATGTCCGTTCTCCTTTCGTCCTGAGTATTTCCGCATCTGTACCAAGACCAATGATCCGCTTATCCTTGATCGCAATGGCTTCATATGTTGACCGTAGACTGTCGACCGAATATATTTCAGCATTATGGATGATCAAATCGGGGCTGATTGTTACATCTTGATCACAAGATGAAAAGAAGAATATAGATAGAAATAAAATTGACAATTGTTTCACGTGTAATTTATTGAGTCTTTATAAAGTCATGTTTCCGATATGGCTACCTTTGGGTAACAAAGTGTGGCAATGACCTTAAATATATCACAAGCCCTTGATCTAATTGAAGAATATCATGAAAAGAATATTTCTAAGGGCATTCCCAGGGAACTTTACGAACCGAGAGACTATATCATGTCTCTTGGCGGTAAACGAATGCGTTCATTATTTTGCTTGTTGGGCTATGAATTATACAAGGAGGATATAGAAACGGCTTGTCCCGTCGCATATGCGATTGAGCTCTTCCATAATTTTACCCTTGTTCATGATGATATAATGGATAATGCCACATTAAGACGTGGAGCGCCTGCTGTACATCAACGATATGATGAGAATGCGGCCATATTGACCGGAGATGTCATGTTGATCGAAGTTTATGATCGTTTGATTCATCTGAAAACCCCACATGTACATGACATCCTAAAGGTTTTTACGAATACTGCCAGAGAGGTATGCGAAGGACAAAGCATGGACATGACATTTGAGTCACGAAGTGATGTAAGTATTCCGGAATATTTGAAAATGATTGAGTTAAAGACTGCCGTACTGTTGGGGGCATCGTTACAGCTTGGTGCCATGTTAGCAGGGGCTGACACACATGATCAACGTCATCTTTACAAATTTGCGGTAAATGCCGGAATCAGTTTTCAACTTCAGGATGACTATTTAGATGTTTATGGAGATCCTGAAACTTTTGGGAAAAAAGTAGGTGGCGACATAATCCAGGGCAAAAAGACATATTTATATCTAAGGGCACAGGAACTCTTAAATGAGTCTGAACGTCCACATTTTATCAATTTATATGAATCCAATAATTTAGAAGAAACAGATAAAGTGGGTAGGGTGAGAAATATTTTTGATGAATTATATCTACCAAATTACTGTGAGGAAGCTAAGGGTGGATTTTTCAACTTAGCCGAATCTCATCTTACGGAAGTAAATATCTCAGCAGAAAATAAAGAAAGACTTATGGTTTTTGCCAGGAAACTAATGGACCGAAATTCCTGAATTACTACATGTCCAAACGCATGAAAATATTATATGGCGTTCAAGCCACAGGAAATGGTCACTTAAGCCGGTGTCTGGAGTTCTATCCGGCTCTTTCTAAATATGCTGATGTTGATGTTTTATTGAGTGGTATTCAAGGAGATCTCAAATTACCCTTTCCAGTGAAATACCGAAAACATGGATGGGGATTTGTTTTTGGCAAGAAAGGAGGGATCGATTACTGGGCAACGGCTAAATCCCTAAAACCACTAAGATTTTTAATAGATGTATTTCAATTAGACCTGTCTGAATATGATATGGTCATCAATGATTTCGAACCAATCACTGCATATGCTCGCAAATGGAGATTTAAAAATATAGAATGCGTGTCCTTAAGTCACCAGGCTGCTTTTTTTAGTAAAAATATCCCACGTCCCAAAAGAAAAGGTTATTTGGCAGAATTTATTTTCAAATATTTTGCCCCTTCTACTCGTAAAATTGGATTGCATTTTCAAGCATATGATAAAGGTGTTTTTACGCCTGTAATTAGAAAAGATATTAGAGAATTGAAACAGGAATATCTCGACAATGAAGTGTTAATTTATTTACCGGCTTTCACAAGCAAGGCTATTGAACATCATCTTAAGCAATTCGAGAATTATAATTTCCATATTTTTTCTAAACATACTAAATTAGAAAATCACCAGGGCCATATCCACGTTTATCCTGTCGACAAGGTGAATTGGATGAAAAGATTAAGTATCAGTTCTTATGCGATTATGGGCGCTGGCTTTCAAGGTGGCGCAGAAATGCTTTATCTTAGAAAAAAACTAATGGCTATTCCCATGTTGGCCCAATATGAACAAGAATGTAATGCAAAAGCACTTGAGGATATGGGTGTAACTGTAGTTACGGCCATCGACGATAATTTTGCGGATCATGTAAAAGAATGGTTGGAAAATGCACAACCTATTGAAGTTGATTTTCCTGATCACACAGATTATTTGGCAAGAAAGGCGCTTGGCGTTAATTAGAAAACTACTTTACAATTCCACCATTCTTTTTCAATCGTGGCGCCATTTTTTTCATAAAATTTAATAGCGGGTTCGTTCCAGTCTAACACTTGCCACTTGGCAAGGGCACATCCTTTTTGTTTTGCAATCGATAATAATTCATCATAGAGTAATTGTCCGACTCCGGCTTGTCTTTTATCTTCACTAACTACGAAGTCTTCGAGATATAAC
>JAJCYJ010000390.1 GCA_029262975.1 Saprospiraceae bacterium | reverse complement strand
ATCATTGAAAAAATAACGGGATACACCTTTCAGCGATACATTGAAGAACATATTTTCAACCCTTTAGAAATGACCAACTCCACGCTTAGGTTTCCACTTGCCTATAGGTCAGACGATGCATATGCTAACAGTTATAAACAGGCAACAGAAGGATATGAGGAGGTTGTAATTTATCCACGACATGCAACACCAGCGGGTAGTCTGGTATCAACCACGACGGACATGGCGCTGTTTACACAGGCGCTGTTTACACAAAATCCCAACTTATTATCACCTGAATCCTGGGAGTCATTATTTACATTGCAGATTACAAATCATCCTTCATTAAATGGATATTCCTATGGCTTTGAACAACAAAATATAAATGGTCACAATGCCTGGGCCAAAGGTGGAATGCTACCAGGTCAATTGTCCGTAATTCTAATCGTTCCTGACTATTTCACCATTATTTATGTTATCAATACCAATCAGGATGAGTTTGGAGAAATATTTTTCAAGTCACTCTTCGATAAGGTTTTGCCAGATAAAAGTCAACAGAAAGGAAGAAGTAATGTATGCACAGAAATTTATACTGGAGCTTATAGAGACAAGCGATATAACCGAGAAACAGAAGAAAATATAGTTAGCCTTTTCAGAGGACAATTCAATGTTTATGATAATGAAACTCAGGACACACTTGTTGTCTTTCACAACGGAAAATGGCATTCATATGCATCAGTCGAAAAACACATATTCCAAAACATTGCATTGCCATATGAGTATCTCGTCTTTACAGAAAATGAAAAGGGTAAGATTGAAAACTTATACAGGAATTTGAACATTGGGGGCTTGTCGGTTCCAACTAGTTATGAAAAAACGAAGTGGTACAATAGCCCATCATTCATCAATGATTATTACGGGCTGATTCCCGTTTTCATTTTCACTGGATTCCTTTTTATGCTCAGCGCTCTTGCAATTAGGCTATTTCGTATTTGGAGAAAGGATTTTTTTGGTCAGAAATCATTTACGCTCAATTTTCATATTCTCTTTGGGTTAACTATGCTACTGAATGCTTTACATCTTTATTTTGTCCCCTATCAAATGCTCACGAAATCACAGGAATTTCTTTTGGGATATACAGATTCGTTTAGCGTATTCTCAGGGCTGGGTACCATTTTAATACTTTTGATCGTAGGTTTAGGATTTATGATTTTAAAAATCCTCAAAAATAGAACGGGAAGTATGGTGTCAAGGATTTACATCACATTGGTAGAAATTGCCTTGATCATACATTTGTGTTTTTTAGTTTATTGGAATTTTTTGTGACAGGATTAAATAGTGTTCTCCTGATTCCGCAGAGCTTTTAAGAAGATTGGGATATCTGGTATTAGAATTTCAGAATGCCATATTCCGAATATAAAGCTTTGGATTGAATTAGCGTCCCGACAGTTTCGCTATATTAGATTGAGAAGATATTTATCAATTTTGAGCACCAAGCCTCATTGACGTTGTTATAAACTCTTTATATGAAGATAACATGTTTTTTAAAGTCAGTAATAGTTCTTTTATTTTTTATCATTTTTAATGGTGGCTGCCTGGATAATAATATTAAATCATCAGATGAAGATGGGATTTTGAAATTGGTTAAAGACGGTAGAATTGCGTGGGAAGGGGGATTATCCAGAGGTATGGCTTGGGGAGATTATGATGGAGATGGTGATCCGGATTTGTATATTGCAAATTCCAATGGTCAATGGAATGCATTATATCGAAACAATGGAAACGGCAATTTTCAAAAAATAACAGCTCCAAAAGAGAAGGCTTCAGAAACAGTTATTCACGGTGGCAACTCTCAAGGTGTCAATTGGGTAGATTATGACAATGATGGCGATCTTGATTTATTTGTAGTTAGTCGCGGTGAAGAAGCCAATTTTCTTTATCGAAATGATAGTTTAACGGCTTTTACAAAAATAAATGACTCACCACTTACGACAGTTGGGATTAGTGCATCAATGGCATGTTGGGCAGACTTTGATCGAGATGGAGATTTAGATGTTTTTTTGGCAGGATATGATCATCCAAATATGGCATTCCGAAATATCGGAGCAGGTGAATTTGAAAAAGTAGATAACACTGCTCTAACTAACAATCAAGAGGGCAGAGCAAGGGCTTGCGGTTGTGGTGATGCTAATAATGACGGATTTCCTGAGCTATATGTTGCGAACGCCCGAAGGCCTAATCTTTATTTTCAAAATTTAGGGAACTGGCAATTTAAAAGTATTGAAAACAGTCATTTGGTTGAAGATGTTGGCTACTCTTATGGTGTCTCCTGGGCAGATTATGATGACGATGGCGATATGGATTTGTTTGTAGCAAACTTTGATAAAGAAAATTTTCTGTATAACAACGATGGCGTGGGCAATCTAACCCCGATTACAGAAGGGAATATTGCTTTGGAAAAAGGTGGAGCATCAAAAGGTCACTCCTGGGGCGACTATGATAATGATGGAGATTTGGATCTCTATATTGCCAATGGAACTTATGCTCCCAATATGCATAATTTTATCTATCTGAACACAGGAGACGGATCCTTCGAAAGAGACTTAAGAGGCGTTGTTCAGATGCATGCAGACACCTCTGCAGGAGTGGCTCATGCCGACTTCGATAGAGATGGAGATCTTGATTTATATGTTGCGAATTGGGGTAGCAGAGATCAGATAAACAGGTTTTATGAAAATGTTATTTCAAAAGGAAACTGGATTTCTGTTAGGCTTGTTGGTGACTCCTCAAACTACTTTGGTGTCGGTTCAAAAGTAGAGGCTTTTATTTCACACGAAAGATCAAATAAAAGATTAAATAGGTGGATGTATCCGATAACTGGTTATGCAAGTCAAAATGATTATGAAATACATTTCGGACTTGGCCACTATTCAAAAATAGATTCCCTTATAATTCATTGGCCTTCGGGGATTAAAGACACTCATAAAAATTTACGGATCAATACACACTGGTTGGCACGAGAAAAAGGTACAATATCAATAACTAATTAACGGGTTGAGCGGTTGTCAAATAGTCTCGTAATCATGAATGGTTTTTAAGAATCAGAAAATTTTGTATTTATAAAAAAAGAACATAGCTCTGAAGGAGCGTTTTTCTATCAGCCAGGGATGGCAATCCCTGGTTCGAAATTGCAGTTTGTTTAGAATTGTCATGCCCGCCTGCCTTTGGCAGGCGGGCATGACAATTCTAATTTATGTGATTTGATTTAACCACTCAACGGGTTAATTAATTAGGACAAAATAGAAGGAACGATATTCATTACTTTCACAATCCACGGGTCATCATTTCAACTCGGTCAGTCTAATTTCTGATGCAAAGCAGTATGTTTCTAAAGATCTTGTAAGAGATCATCGTTGTGCATCCTTTCGAATGAGAGTCTTTAATTCTGCCAGTTCTGCTCGGAGCATATCGATTTGATTTACTTCCTCAGTCAACTCGTCTATTCTTAGCTGCTGATAATCTATAATCGATTGTTGCTCCTGTATGGCTTTAATCATCCTCATCTGCAGAGAAATATCATATTGAACTCTTATATCCATCACTGCCAGTCTTCACCATTTCAGGAAGAACCAATTCTACCTCTTGCGCGATTAATTCAATATCTTTCGAGTTTCCTCCATGTAAGTTTGGATCTTTCCAATCAAAACTAACAGGATTGAGAGAGAGAATCTTATTTAACTGACCAGCGAGCGTTTCAATATGTTTTTTATAACGTCGATCTGATAAACAAGTGCCACCGATAGTACCTGAATCGTCGGTTTGAATACAACCAGTCGCATCTATATCTCCAACCACATCAAGTGCATCATTGGGATCCACAGTTCCATGCCTACGCTTCCACCATCTTTAATGGTCATACGTACTGCCTCACCTAATTGATCAAACATTAAATGTCCTGCCCCTCCCTCAAATCCTGAACCTGTGGATATAATCTACCATGGCTTTCCTCCGGTGTCCGTACTCTCAATTTTCAGCCACGATCCTTGATTATGAGCGCTTGTCACATTAATAACATTGGGACCATTAATTCTAAATACATTTAATCTTGCTTCGTCTGGAGTGATCCCTATACTTAAGTGACCTTCCGCTGACAAGGACATATGAAGACTATCATCGAATCCAAAACGAATGTCATCAAATCCAGTAATAAAGTCCACATTTCTGATACTCCCTTGTTCTGCTCCAAAATCACCAAAATTAATATTTCCTGACATGTTGATGTTACCATCTATGTCCACTTCCTGAGAATTTAGTTGGATAGTTGAGAAAAGAAGAAGAACTAGTAAGGATAGTACCAAGGTGATGCATTTCATAACTTGAATTTTAAAATGTTTTTGAAAAAATATACTTGATGTGAATATCAAATCAAAAGAGTGTAGCTATAAGCAAATAGTTGCGTTATTGGTACAACATAATCAAAATATCCTCGCATCAGACATGATTCACAATTGAATGTTTCCATTGCAGAACATACGTGATCTGACCAAAACTGACTCTTCAATCTGGACAGGTCCAGATACTCCTGGATAGTTACATAACCTTCGAAAGAAGTAGCAGCAGTACATCAAAATTATAATCTTATTTGATTATTGTAATAGAAAGGCGAGCATTATAACTTATGTGTCTATCAACCAAATGTAGCGAGCTTCCTGCGTGATGATCGAACTAAATTAGCATCCGTAGCACAAACTGGACTGGAAACTGGAAACTGGAAACTGGAAACTGAATCTGCGCTTTAAAACAGCTATTCTATCTTTTGAGCTAAGGGCAATCATGCCGAGTGTCTAAAACTCATGGATTTATTTTTACTAAATCATTCATTAGCATGTGATCATAACTTGATGCATAAGTATAAACGTTTCTGCATAATAGCTGCAATAAAAAACACATTTCACCCGGTATATGTAATTTTAAGTCCGTTAATCGTAATATGTGCCATAATAGTCCTTTAACTTTATAGAAAAACAAGACATGCTACAAAAAATGAAAATATCCTTATTCATAATCCTTTGTGCGGTTATTCTATCGTGTAGTGCAGATGTCGATTCATATGACCAGGTAAGCCACTTTCAAACTGAAGATTTTCAATATTATACCTTTAATATTGATGATGATATCGACATTTCCAAAGGTTTGTCCGAAGAACTTCTCCAGGAAATAAAAGCACACGGATCACAACTAATGTTGCCGGAAGAGGATAACATAGTGATTGCTTCATTTTACTACAAGAAAACAGCCCCGGATCTGTCTGGGGCTAGGGATGAAGTGGATGCCAGCACAATAGCCAAAGACGCTAAACCTCTTGCAGTGGTTTGGGCTATGCCCGATGGGCGAATAAGATTAATACGAAATCCTGGGTAGTCCTATTTGGTATTATAACATCCGGTTCTTTTTAGAACGTGTGCACAGATATTTATTAATAAAATGAAAACTGATTTTTTATTTCAGCATTCCCTTTGTATAGGCAATTTTCGGGGACTACATTACTTTTCAGCCATTTGAAATAACTCTTACTTCTGAAGATGTTATTTTTGAATCCTTAAAACAAACAAATTTCCAGAATAGCTTATATAGACGTAAAATTTCAAAAGCAGATCTAATGAACTATCAGACCTTCCTACCAAGTAAATCACTGGAGTCACTGATAAAATGTTATTGGACCTTAGAAAGCCCGAAGGAAGAAAATCCACAAAAACAAACCATTATCCCAGATGGCTGTATGGAAATGATATTTCACATGGGTAACTTATACAAACAGTACCTTAAAAATGGAGATAGCATCATTCAGCCAAGATCTTTTGTCATTGGACAACTCACTCAGCCACTTGAAATTGAATCGACAGGTGAAACAAGCATATTCTCTGTTCGATTTTATCCTATAGGATTTTTACCATTTGCAACGATTCAAATGAAGGAGATGGAAAACACAGCTGTGTCCCTGAAAATTCTATTCGGAAAAGAAGGACAGGAAATCGAGCAAAAGATTACAAACTCCGGCTCAACTCTTGAACGCATCAATCTCATTGAGACTTTTCTATTAGACCGATTAGCAGACACGAAAACTATTGACATTAAAATAAAATCTTCGGTCAATAAAATTTTAATGGCAAATGGACAACTTTCAATTGATGAACTCTCTAAACAAATCAATATTAACCAAAGACAACTACAACGTAAATTTTCAGCCACTGTTGGCATGAGTCCTAAACAGTTATCTAAAATCGTACGATTACAAGCTACCCTTAAAATGTTACTAAACAAGCAATTCACAAATCTTACATCTTTAGCATATCAAGGTGAATATTATGACCAGGCTCATTTTATAAAAGATTTTAAAGAATTTACGGGGCTGACACCTAAGGATTTTTATAGCAAGAGTCTTGAATTGTCCTCTCTATTTTACGGAACAGATTAGGCTTGTCGCATTTATACAATTTTATATTGCTTATAATCTACTTCTTTGTCTAAAACATAAACTTAATTCAATCACACGACTCAATGTAGGCATTACTCCCCTACTGATGATAAGGATAATTTTGGGAAATGTATCATATGAAATATAAAAACGTCTTAATAACGGACTACTTATTCAATAGATTAAATATGTCGAAATGAAAATAAAACTATTTTTAACAACTCTGGGGTTGATAATTCTTTCCAGTTCTACAATTCAGCAAAAGAACGAAATAAAAAAAGCCGAATGGTTAATTGGGACTTGGATAAACAAAACTTCAAAAGGCGACATTTATGAAAACTGGATAAAAGTGAGTGATCAGGAATTTGCAGGAAAAAGCTATATAATAAAAGAAAATAAACCCGTTGTATTTGAGACTATTCAATTGACACAAGAGCATGGTGGAATATTTTACACTCCGATCGTCAAAAATCAAAATAATGGATTGCCGGTTCGTTTTAGTTTGACGACAATGTCAGATTCAGTTATGGTGTTTGAAAATCCGCAACACGACTTTCCGCAAATTATTGAATATAGAAATATTGAATCAGACTCTTTAGTAGTCGAAATATCAGGAATAAATAACGGGCTAGAGCGTAAGCAAATATTTCCAATGAAGCGCGTACAATTATAAAAACTACAAACTAAGAATTATTAAAGGAAACAACCGGGAACGCGATACATCCTCCGTACAGAATTTGCACAAAATAAATTTGCAGATTATAAGTCGAGGCACCTGAGTTAGCTAACCCATGAAGATCTATCCCAACTTAAAAGGTACTATCAAAATTTATAATGCACAGGAGATAATGGTAAATAATAAAAGAAGATATCCACAATAAGACTGCGTGGAACGACGTAAGACTCAGATCATTCACGTTCTGTCTAATAAATATAAAATGAACAAATTTCTCCTTGTACTATTTATGATTGTAACCCAATCGATATGCGCCCAAGAGGTAACTGAAGTTACGATTTTTCACAGATTGCTCATTTTCAATGACAATGACGAGCTAATGATTGTCAAATTTGACAACGCTGACATTTGGGTGACTCCAGGGTTTTATCAAGACAATCAACAATTCTTAAGACAAGGAATGAATAATATGGCTGCTTCT
>JAJCYJ010000389.1 GCA_029262975.1 Saprospiraceae bacterium | reverse complement strand
TAGAACCCGGAATTACAGGTAAATTGTCCGGAATATCTCCTATTCCAATAATGTTGGATTATGAAGTTGAGCTGGGATTTACACTTTTAGAAGACATTAACTTGTCCTTATTGGATGACAATGAATATGCTCCCAAATTAGGCTACTTTATGGCAAATGATCTTTCTGCCAGGAGTATTGCAGTATTAGGAGAAGGACAAAAGAACAGATTTGAATATTGGGGGATTTCTAAAAGTTTTCCAGGATTCACCCCTGTAAGTGGGCAAATCTGGGTGCCAAATAATACAATATCCCAAAGCATCCCATGCATTCATATTGAAACCCAGGTCAATGGTGAAATCAGACAAAGTCAAAATACAAGTGATCTAATCTATACACCGCTGCAAATGCTCCAGGCCATTAATCGTAAGTATCCGGGCAGGCTATTAAAAAAAGGAGATATCGTCCTAACAGGCACTCCAGGCGGTGTTATTTTTTCATCACCACGATGGATGGTAAGAGCGGCGAAACTGGCAGGCATCAGCAGATTTAAGAAATTAGAATTATCTGCGGGTAATACCAAGCTTTCAAAGTTTCTAAAAACAGGAGATATCATTACAGTTAGAGGCAGTGGGCTGGGTGAAGTAAAAGTAGAAATTTCAGAATAGAACATGGTTTATTCTGCTACATAAAGTGCATCAAAAACGTTGACCCGATAGAAAGAAATGCTCTATTCTGAGCTGTTAATATCTTAAGGTTTTATCTCCTTATCGACACTGTGTTCTTTAAACCAGCGTGTTATGCTATTCACTTTTGCTATCAGATTGCTTGGTTTGGCAGCAATACCATGGCTAGCACCTGGAATTCTGACCATGGCCGTTTCTACACCTTCGAGCTTCAAGGCAGCATAATACTGTTCAGATTCTGAGATGGGCGTACGCCAATCTTGTTCTCCGGTTAATAGCATCGTCGGAGTCGTGACATTTTTCACGAGTCTTATAGGGGATCTGGACATGTTATGTGCTACATGATCCCATGGTTTGCCTGGAAACCAATACTTTGAAAGGAATCCAAGGTTATCAGAATAAAGCACAAAACTATACCAGTTAATTACAGGTTTAGCGACAACAGCTGCCCTGAATCGGTCTGTTTTGCCAACGATCCATGCTGTCAACACACCTCCACCGCTTCCACCGGTAACGTATAATTGATCATCGTCTATATAGCCCTTGTCAATGACATGATCTACCCCACTCATAAGATCATCGTAATCTTCTCCGGGATAATTATGATGGATAAGATTTCCAAATTCGGCACCATAACTTGTGCTTCCTCGTGGATTCGTATACAACACAACATAACCTGCAGAAGCAAACAATTGGCATTCGGCCGAAAAGCGAGAACCATAATTAGCAAAGGGTCCGCCATGAATCTCTAACATCAATGGATATTTTTTGGCAGGATCAAAGTTGGGAGGTTTTACAACCCAACCCTGGATCATTTGTCCATCATGGGATGAAGGATACCAAACTTCCTCAACATCTCCCAGCGTTTTAAATCCCAGGAGATCATCGTTCACCCTAGTCAACCTTTGGGTTTGATTTGCGTTAACAACAGCTAAATCAGAAGGATGGTCCGGAGTAGAATGTGTAAAAGCAATGTTCCCATTTGTCGCCAGGGAGTAAGTACCTCCGCTATAAGGGCGTCCCAGGGATAATCCTCCAATATTTTCAGCTATCTGAGTTCTGTTACTGTTAAGGTCGGTTTTCGCTACGTATGTATTGCCATGCTCGTCATATTGAAAGAAGATAGAGCGGCCATCACCACTCCAATTGATATTTTCTATGTTTCTATCAAGGTCAGGACAAAGCGATCGAATATTAGATCCGTCACTATCCATGGTATACAGCCGGTCTAACTGGTATCCCTGAAAAGTATCATCATGACCGATAAATGCGATAAACTTACCATCGGGGGATGTTTTAGGAGACCTATCTGGCCCAAAACGGGAAGTCAGGGTAATTATACTTCCATCTTCAATCGATAGACGATGAATCTCTGAATTGCGGGGTTCAAATTCCCAATTTGGATGGTTATTACTGGCATATAGCAATGATTTACTATCGTGATTCCAATCGATTCCAAAATGATCGTGGGGATCAAAAGTCAGTTGTCTTGGTGTTCCTCCCTCGGCAGAAAGAATAAATATCTGCTCAAAGGCCACGTCAAGATATCCTTCACCATCTCCCCGGTAATTAACCTGGTCTATATAGATCGGGGCGTCGGCCCATTTTGCGCCTTCAGGTCTTGGAGGTAAAACATCATGTTTTTTTTGTTCTTCTTTTACACTCATTGTCATGGCTAACCATTTTCCATCTGGAGACCATTTCATGCCAGAAGGGGACTTTTGAAGGTTTGTTATTTTGGCTGTAGTACCATCATTCATCCAACGCATATATACCTGGGGCTTCCCATTTTCATTGGAAACATAGGCTAACTTGCTACCGTCAGGAGACCATCGGGGAGCATAGTCATTTTGATTGCCCGAGGTTAAAGGTTTATGATTATTACCATCAATATCTATGATCCAAAGATTTGAACGATTCCCATCTGTCATGATATCCTTGAAGTTCCTTACATAGACGACCTGGGTTCCACCTGGTGCAATTTGTGGATCTCCAACATATTCCAAATCAAAAATGTCGATAGGTTGTAATGTAGAAGATTGTTGGGCGATTAATGTATTCAAAAGGAATACGACAAGACCAATAAGTATGTATCTCATAATGTAAATAATTGACTCAATTGTAAATATAATGCTGGTATCCTCCTCTTAGAATTTCAGGAAGTGATATTAATGAAAAAATTTAACACTTATGGGGTATTGATATGTCATTCTCCAACGTCTACCTTGTCTTTTGATTTAAAGAAGTAGACGAACTTTTAAAAAACAATTACTGTATATAAGAGTTATATTAAAATTCAAATTAAATACTTTTATAATATATCGTCTGAGCATCGGGAATTTTGCACTTTGATTATTATAATCTAAATAACTATATTAGAAAATTATCTGCCCAGCTAAAAACTTTATCATGAAAACAACGCTTTTATTTTTACTCATATGTACGACGGCGATTGGTCAACACACCCTTATCAATCTTAATGGTATTAACACTTATGAATTTGGCGGACAATATGCTACAATGGGATCCTCGACTTTTGGATTATGGGGTGCTTACAACGGACCATTTAGAGCCGAATTATCTGTAGACAAGTATACCAGTTCCTTTAGTAATGGGACCATATTTGGGGCCAGAGTGACCGTACCCATTTTGAAACAATCGGACAATCTCCCGATTAACATTCTAGCCGACGGTAAATACACACGGTTTCAAAATTCAGGGTTTTCATCTAGTAATTTTTATGGAGGAGGAATTGTCAGTCACCAAATAAAGACGGGTTCAGCGATTATTAGTCCATTCGTATCTGTGGGTTACGAAAAGTTTAGCTCAGGAGGAGATTTAAAATGGAGTATCGGTGGAGACGCCCAGGTCAACAACCTTGTATTTGGAATAGAGCATGGTAGAACTGGTGGATTTGGTACAACATATGTGAATTTTGGATACAAATTTGGTGGTCAAAT
Source organism: Saprospiraceae bacterium (assembly GCA_029262975.1). Taxonomy (GTDB): domain Bacteria; phylum Bacteroidota; class Bacteroidia; order Chitinophagales; family Saprospiraceae; genus JAJRXG01. The sequence goes on along the minus strand of JAJCYJ010000389.1, from coordinate 6,713 downwards.
GAAGAGCGAATCTGATACACCAGAAGAGATAACAGATTTCGAAACAGAAGAGGAACTGGCACTTCGTGAAAGTGAGAGACAAAATGCAGAAAGATTGAGAAGAGAAATGGCTGCTGCTGACTCTTTAAATCAAGCCCTTGAGAAAGCTGCTCAATTACAAACAGAAGATGTAGATGATTTGGCTGAACAAAAACGACAGGAAGAAGAGGCTGAACTACTTAAAATAGAAAGAGCCAAAGCCGAACAAATCAGACAAGAACAACTCCGGGTACAACAATTATTAGCGGACCAACGCAAGGCTGAAGAAGATAGAATAAAAAAGGAAGAAGCGAACAGGGTCGCACGGGCAAATGCTGAAAGACTTAGATTAGAAGCCGAACAAATAGAAATACCTCGTGTAATCACCCCTACCAATTCAGACAACTTTAGTGTTCAGTTCTTCGCAAGTGTACATGGTGATAAGACCTTCGATAATCTATCTCATGTCAGTTCAATCATTGTAGAAAAGGTGGAAGGACGCAATTTGTATAGATACAAGCTCGGATTCTACTCCACCAGAGAAGAAGCAGAAAGAATAGCCGAAGAATTAAAACAACTGGGATATTCGGGCGCATTTGTAAAACAGGAATAAATTGCAATTAGAATTGGAATAAGACGATCTCTTTAAGCTCGGGTATTGCAGGAGCCCCGTTGGGTGTAGGCTGCGCCTACGACCATTAATCTTATGCTAGTTTTATAATAAGTAAGAACCATCAAAATGCAAGTATAAATGGTAAGATCTCAACTAACTTTCTTCTGTATCCAGGCTTACATGAAATAACGCATCACCACGGTTTACAATCGGGGAAATATTTACACAAAAAATATAACTATCAAAAGGTGCGTAAATTTTTCTTTCAAATTCTCCAAAAGGATCGGTGATGATTCCCAATATTGATTTCTTTGTGATCCATTCGCCATTTTTGACGCGTACATGAAACATACCAGAATGAGTAGCTCTCAACCATTTGGATTTTTTGACTATGACTGACTTATTTTCAGTAATTGATTTCCATCTTTTCATCTTCAAGAATCGCATTACATTCATGGCCCCTTGTACACCATACTGAATAGCTTCTTCATCATATAACATGGATTTTCCACCTTCAAAAAGCACGGCTGCTATTCCTAAATCATGGAAGGTTTCTCGAAGAGATTTTTTTATAAATTTTGATTGAACAATAAAAGGGGCTCCAAAGACTTTAGCTAATGTTAAGGTCTTTTTATCAGTCAGCATACATCGGGTCTGGGCAATATTTACTCGATCTGCTCCCCCGGAATGAAAATCAATTACATAATCAATATAGGGTGCTATCTCTTTTTTGAATTCGTGGGCAAATTGACTGGCTAAAGAACCTTTGGAAGAGCCTGGAAAAACTCGGTTCAAATCTCTTCCATCCGGAAACTTTCGTGACATATGAAGAAAGCCGAAAATATTAAAAACAGGTATACAGATAATCGTCCCGCTTGAAGGTTTGTTGATCTTTTTTCTAATTATCCTTCTGACGATTTCGACTCCATTTATTTCATCTCCATGTACACCGCCCAGAAATAGCAAAACTGGTCCGTCTTTTTTAGCGCGTTCAACATAAATAGGCACCTTTATGCTGTTGCGCGTATGCAATTTGGCTACATCAAATTGCAGACAAACACTGTCTCCTGGTTTAATCTCTGTACCGAGAAGAGTCAAATTATTTTTGCACATTCCGCTCTACGTATCTGATTATTTTTGAGGCAATATCTGTGCCTGTGGCTGTCTCAATGCCTTCCAATCCAGGAGAAGAGTTTACCTCCAGGACCAGAGGTCCACTTTTAGATTGCAACATATCTACCCCGGCTACTCCCAACCCCATTGCTTTTGCGGAGATTAAAGCAGTATTTTTCTCTTCCTCTGTCAACGTAATTATATTAGCACTTCCGCCTCTGTGCAGGTTAGAGCGAAATTCCCCTTCTTTTCCTTGCCGTTTCATAGCTCCTACCACCTCTCCGTCAACGATGAACGCTCTAATATCCGCTCCTCCCGCTTCTTTAATAAATTGCTGAACAATTATCCTGGCTTCCAGACCATTGAACGCCTCCATTACAGACCCCGCTGCGTTCTGAGTATCTGCTAATATAACGCCGAGACCTTGAGTGCCTTCTAATAATTTCAAGATGACTGGTGCTCCGCCAACTGAGTCAACTACATGCTCTACGTTTTTGGAAAAATTAGTAAATACTGTTTTGGGCAAACCAACTCCAGCGCGTGCAAGCAATTGCAGACTTCTGAGTTTATCCCTCGATCTGACTAATGCTTGCGATTCAACAGCACTAAATATTTTCATCATTTCAAATTGGCGTACGACAGCCGTCCCGTAAAAGGTAACTGAGGCACCGATACGTGGGATGATTGCATCTACATTATCCAGGTATGCCCCTTCATAGTATACCTTAGGGTTTTTTTTCTCAATTTCTATATTGCATTTTAAATGGTCTACTACGCGCATTTCGTGGCCCAATTTTTCACCTGCCTCCATCAGTCTTTTTGTCGAATACAAGTTGGGTTGGCGCGATAAGATGATTATTTTCATTTAAGTCTTTTTAATTTTAAGTTTAAGTTTTCGTTTTTTATTTGAAAGATCGTATTTAGAAGGATCAACGATAAACTTTCCCATCAGAAATCTTCTTCCGATTAAAATGGGAAATTTCATTTTATCTCTAGTACTCAATGAAAGTTCGATATCATATTTTTGACCAAATATTTTAATATCCGTTTCTATCACAAATCGTTTTTCTGAATTACCAAAGGAATTTTTAATGCGTTTTTCACTAAAATTTTCCGTTGAATAATCATAATGCTTATACTGACGATGTGAAGGATCTAAAACCGTGAATATCAAATGTGTTTTTCCATCCTTTTCCAATTTTTCAATCTTATGACAATGAATAGCGGAGGTATATGCGCCCGTATCTATCTTAATGCTCACAGCTTTTAGACCTAAGTCAGGGAAGTCAGCTTTATCTTTCCTGCCTATCGTAATTTTTTTCTTCAATTAAATTTCTATTAAAGTTGCTTAATGACAACAGGGTATTATGAATAAACATACCCTAAATCATGAATCATCACTTCTTCAGTATTGCTCATCAAATGTGTGTAAGAATTGAAATATCAGGAAAAGCCATCTTGCCAAACTGGACATTTTACCCAATAGAGACTATAGATTTCTGATTGGTCACTTTTGCGTAAGATACTCTAAAATATTAAGTGATCTGAGACGCCAAAAGTCTTAGTTAAATTTATTATACTTCCAGGATTCTGTAGTTGCACAGCCACTCTGAGGTCTAAATATGTCAGCAATACTTGCATCATTTATCCCGACCTCAGAGCATTCGCACTACCTGATATGGCACATCATGCCGATGAAGTATATACACACATTACCTAATCTCAATCTTTACACCTACACTGATGATATTCGCTTTAAGCCCTGTGCTACGCATATAATGACTTAATTTTAAATCAACACCGCTAATAACAATTGAAGATTGCCTCGTAAACGGGACCTTGATTCTAGCTAATCCAGCTGACGGAGCAATGCTAAGACCAACCCCTACTGAATGACTGCTAAGAGACGACAAATCATAATCCGAAGTATAATACTGCCGATCAAGCGTATGTTGCTTATAGGGTAAAAAATATTCAGATCCAGACTGAGTATGATACCGATACATAGGATAAACAGATATAAACCGATTCATCTTTATCGGCAGTTCAAGACTTGCAGTATGACCATTTACCCCCCAATTATCCCAATAATACCGATAATAAAACCTTGAAACCAACCAGTCTGTCAAATACGAATTCACACGTACACCAATCGGAATTTTCAATCGCGAGGAAGGCAAACGTTCTACTTTAGGCAAATTTTGCTCCTGGAAGTAAACCCGGTGAAACGGAGTTGAAAGCAGACCTTTCATATAGGTCGCTTCTAACTGTACAGCCAACTGCATTTTTTTGTTGACAACTTGTGCGATCGATATGGATGCGTTAAACGATTGTCTGTTCTCCGTAGGCAATAACCTTCCTTGGCCACGAAGTTCTGAAGGAAAATAGAATTTCCATTTGTCGATAAAAGCTTGTGCACTAAATCCCAGGGCCGTATTTCGAGTTTTAGATTCCCAGTCATAAGTCAGACCTCCATTGATCGATGTATAATCATATTCTCCGCTCCCTCCAAGTCTGAATCCAACACTTTGCCGGGCGCTAATATCATACGAGGCGCCGATATTCCCATGAACCCGCATATCACTGCTGGAATCAGAAGATCTTATATTATCAATATTATCTGTAGAAGCCGACGAATAATAATCATATCCTCCATCTACATTCAATTTTAGTCGAGGAGAGATAGGGACTCCAACAATAATTTTTTGTGTGAAATCAGTTAGAAGTTCTGTACCGATACCCCCGGTAACAGCAGCATTATTACCATCCTGGTTATAATAACTACTTAGAAAATTTATATCAATCGTTTTCCAATCTGGTTTCTCATAAACGCTTTGCATTATCTCAGTCTGATCTAATGTATCTGTTGCTGATTTAGAACCAACCAATCTATTGATCACTTGTGCCTTAATATCCTGGCACAACACCAGCAAAAAAAGTGATATGGACAATATTATTAATTGCATCCACAACCTCCTCCTACTTTACCTCCATTAGCTCCGGAAGCACCTTCACGGTACGTGTGAAAATTAGTTTCAAAAAAATCCAGCTTTTTCGCTTCAAGTGCCATTTCTGAATCGCTCAAATACATTTTCTGATATCCCTTTACGGAAGAACAAGAGGATAATATTGCCATCGAGATTACAGACAATATTATGATTCTTAAATAAATGCTGTTTTTATTCATCTTTATAATTTCTAATTAGTTGAATTTAAATTCTTGGAAAAGTGCTGAACATTCTGTTCATCAATAAACATACACTCTACTCCTTTCAATCGATTGACTAACGATATTCCATCTTTCGGGCCCATTACCGAAAGAGCTGTTGCCAAAGCATCCCCTAATTCCGGGTTTGGACAAAGTACACTTACGCTTTTCAGGGAAGTCACTGGCATTCCCGTACGTGGATCTACAATATGAGCATACCTTTTTCCATCGATTATAGTATATTTTTCATAAGCCCCGGAAGTAACTACAGACCCAAAAGGAATTGATACTTCTAAAATAGAATGGCTTCGATTATCAGGATCCGGAATACATATTTTCCAATTTGAGGCTCCCGGTGGACTGCCCCAACACATGAGATCACCAGAGGCATTAATAAGACCGCCGCTAATGCCCATACTCTTCATAATTGTGTAAGCTCTGTATGCGGCATATCCTTTTCCAATTCCTCCAAATCCAATTTTCATACCCTTCTTTTTAAGATAGACAGAGTGATTAGATTCGTCAAGGACAATATTCCTGTAATCTATAAGTGCACGCAATGATTCTAATTTATCCGAGGGCAACATAGGATGGACACCTCCATCAAAGTTCCAGTAGTATCTCGAAAGAGTGCCACTTATATCAAATGCCCCAGTAGTGAGACTTGAAACCCTGATACTTCTGTCTATCAGCTGCCAAAGTTCCACGTCTATCTTGACAGGGCGCACACCTGCATAATTATTTATTTCAGTAGTCTGTGAAGTGCAGCTCCATGAAGAAATCAGCAGTTCAATTCGGCTAATCTCTTCTACCGCAGCACGTATCCCATCCCAGGCTCGTTGAGGAGATATATCGACTGCTGTAATTACAAAATGACAACCCATAAGCCGAACAGAATGATGGTGTGCTTTTGTATACTTTGTCCGTTTCTTTAATGCGATCATAACCCGATACCGTTATCAATCTCTGCAATAAATTCTTCCGGTCGCATGTCCTTCTTGTAATTAATGGATATCAATACGTTTTCGTTAGGATCAATTAAAATGACCTTTGGAAAAGAGCCCCCCTCATTAAAACGCTCCGCCAATTCTTCATTATGCTTAGTTTGTTCTTTACTCAATTGATTTGACTTCTTATAAGGAAAATCCAACTCAAGAAAGATTAATTTATCCATCATATAAGTGCGAAATGTTGCGCTTAGAAAAATGTCCTTTTTGAGTTGAATACATGGTTTACACCAATCAGATCCTGAAAAAACCATGAGCACCTGTTTCTTTTCAACCTTCGCCCTCGCTATGGATTGGTTATAATCTGTTAATATGGTTTGTGCGGGTACATACTGCACATTTATAAAATAAATAGCGCAAAAAAGAATTAAGTATTTCACTTGTTATTATTTATAATTTATAAAATCGTTATTCCTGAAATTTTCCATCCTCCTTGAACCGCTCAATTTTAAAACTGGTTACAAGGATCTTTCAAATGCAATATTCTGAAAAAGAATAATATCCCGGAAACAGAGGTGACAGGTCCCATGTCATCTCTATTCCAGGATCAAGTCCAGCTCATTGGACACGCTCTTTTTCAATAGTCATTTATGTGAGAAGAAGGCTAATCATCGAATTCAATCCTTATCAGAATCGCTTTCATCATCATCATCATCCTTGTCATCATCATCCTCATCAATGTCGTCGTCGTCCTCTTCATCGATGTCGTCTTCATCCTCTTCATCCATGTCATCATCATCCCCATCTTCTGCGT
>JAJCYJ010000388.1 GCA_029262975.1 Saprospiraceae bacterium | reverse complement strand
AATCCATAACGTGCTGATTGCATTTAAAGATTGCAGATGCTGAAAATGAGTATCGAACAGGGTCTTCCAATTTTGATCATCAACTTCCGGGTCGAATCTTCTAATTTCTTTAGTCATAGTAATGGTTAAAATTTACTGTGTCTGAGCCAGGTGCCAGATTTTATAGAACGACGAATATAAAGTTTGTAATCATAATATTCAGTTGAGATGTACATTCATCAAATGCAATTTGAGAATTAAGATATTTCTCACAAACTTTAGAGGCGCATTATTGTTTAAAAAATTCAAAGAAGATAGAAGTTATGTACAACCCACTTAATCCAGAAGAAGAGCGTGTAATCTTGCATAAGGGTACAGAGAGGCCATTTACCGGAGAATATAACAACCACAAGGCATCCGGTACTTATATCTGTCGCCAATGCGATACCCCCTTATATCGGTCAGAAGACAAGTTTGATAGTCATTGCGGATGGCCGAGCTTTGATGACGAGATTGAAGGTGCAGTAAAAAAAGAAACTGATGAAGATGGTCGAAGGGTAGAGATACTCTGCAATAATTGTGGTGGACATCTAGGTCATGTATTTACAGGCGAAAGACTCACTGAAAAAAATACCCGCCATTGTGTCAATAGCATCAGTATGAAGTTCGTGGCTGACAAATAGTAATTTTCTTAATACGATCATTTTCAGTGTTTTAGAGATGGTAATCGCGATAATTTAGCTTATTTTAGAGGGATTGGACTTTGATTGAGTATCACTTATGAAGTCTAAAAATATCCGCTTCAATCATCTAGTGGTCGCAGATCAAAGTCTTATAATCACTATTCTCTTATTCACTTTTAACCTGATAATGATGAAAAAGTTAATTCTAACGCTTCTGTTTGCAACAATTGCAACAGTATCTTTTGGACAAACGAACACAATAATTCAAGCTCGGAGTAATGGAGCATCCCAGTTAAGACTCGAGTCAAATATTGGTGGAGAATTATTTGATTTGCGCGTGAACAATGATGGAATCTTGCGTTTTATAGCAAATGGGAGCACTGAAGCCATGCAAATAGATGACGACACGCGTAATGTCGGAGTAGGTATTGGTTCAAATGATTTTGTCAAATTTCGATCAAATTTCAATACTGCAAGTTCAGACCCACAAACCGGACTGCAGGGAGATGCGCAAGGATCCGGGACAGGATCCCGATTTGGTGTTTTTGGCACTGCATCAAACAATACAGGGAATAGATATGGCGTCTATGGAAGCTCCGCTACAGGTACCGGAAGATGGGGTGTCTACTGCTCAGGAAATTTTTACCATACCGGATCATTTACATCCACATCAGATGGCAGGTTAAAGACCAATACCAAAAGCCTGGTGAATGGACTGGATCTCGTCATGAAATTAAAACCCAAAACTTATCAATTTAAAAATGATATAAAAGGAATAGAATTGTCAAAAGGACCCCAGATTGGGTTTGTCGCACAAGAACTTGAAAAAGTAATACCTGAACTTGTAAGCACTGATATGCACGATATGATAGATGAATCGGGTAAAGCATCAGGAGAGCAAATGGAAATAAAGGGCATCAACTATTTGGGTATCATTCCTGTTCTTACGAAGGCGATTCAGGATCAACAAGAATTGATTTTAAAGTTAGAAGCGCGTATCACTCAACTTGAGAAAAGCAAGTAATTTAATTATTGATAAAACCACTGATCTTTTCAAACAACCATGAGCGGTCATTTCGCGAATAGGCAAAACCTACATGTCCCCCGTATTCCGGTGCACAAAGGTTGACATTATCAAGCTCTTTTATCAATTCATAAGGGTAACATTCAGGTCCTAAAAATGGGTCATCTTTAGCATTTATGATGAGTGCTGGAACGTGTATATTCTGCAACCATTGAATGGCTTGATTTTGCGCATAATAATCATCCGCATCACGATATCCGAATATAGGTGCCGTAAAGTTGTTATCAAATTTGTACAGGTTGGTTGATCTTAGTAAAAGTCTGCGATTTATCTCATTTGGATATTGTTTCTTTTTTTTCCAGATCTTCATCGAAAGACTGACAAGAAACTTCCATTGGTAGAAAATATTTTCCCACTTGAGCAAAGCTTGAGAAGCATCGGCTAAATTGACCGGAGCGCTAATCGCTATTGCAGTTTTTATTTTGGGAGAAATATCAAAGATTTCTTCACCAAGATATTTAAGTACTATATTTCCACCGAGGCTAAATCCAACAAGAATTATTTCTTCATAATGAGGCAGGACGTGATGTACAACAAGATCCAAATCTCCTGTTGATCCGCTATTGTACATCTGAAGCTTTCGATTTGTTTCTCCGCTACAACCTCGATAGTTCATAGCTACAACATCCCATTTGTTTTTATTAAAGTAATCGGCAAACAACAAGACATAGCCTGATTTACTGCTTCCTTCAAGACCGTGACAAAGTATGACTAAACGCTTTGATCCTCTTCTACTGAAGTCAATGTCTAAAAAGTCATTATCTGGAGTATCAAGACGGATACGCGAATACGAGACGTCAGGAACAGTTCCAAAAACATACGGAACGAACGTATTAAAATGACCATTTTTGAACATTCCGTGAGGCTTGAAATCATCTCCCTTTATTAAAGGCATAAGTAGCTTACTTTCGAACTAAATTGATGACGCGGTCGGGATAATCAGAAATAATTCCATCTACCTTCATATCGATCATAGACTGAATATCTTCAATCGAATTTACAGTCCAGGGAATTACCTTGATGCCTTTTTTCTTCAAAAAGGCCACATCTTCAGGTGTCAAAAGCTTATAATAGCAACTATATATATCAGGCGTAAAACCGAGGTCAATTAAGTTTTCATCTACGCTTTTTTTATTTTCAATCAACCACGCGATCTTCAAGTCTGGCTCCTTCGATTTAACAAGTCTTAGAGTCTCACCGTCAAATGATTGTATCGTCGACTTTTCAAAAATATCCAGTGCTTTCACTTCTTTCAAAACCAGGTCTACAAATTCGGCAACGGGAGGATGATAGAGGCCATCATAGTCAGCATTGCGTTTAATTTCAATATTAAATTGTACTTCAGGTTTTTTAAAGGTATAGGCATAGTGTTTTGCCTTGTTGACAACATCGCTCAATAATGGCTTAAAAGTTTTGATGTTTTCTTTTTCAGGATATCTGGAATCAGCCATCGAACCGACATCATACATTTTAACAGAGTCGTATGGCATTTGATAAATGTTGTGGGTCAACTGATCTTCCTTACTCACTTCATTCCCTTTTGGATCTATGCTGAGGCCTGCTCTGAAATATGGTTCGTGAGATACGACAAGTTGTTTGTCCTGAGATACAGCCAAGTCGAGTTCGAGGGTAGTAACATCCAAATCGAGTGCTTTTTGAAATGCAGGAAGTGTATTTTCGGGCATGAGCCCTCTGCATCCTCGATGTCCTTGTATATCCATTTTATCTCCTGTTGTG
>JAJCYJ010000387.1 GCA_029262975.1 Saprospiraceae bacterium | reverse complement strand
CTGATCTACTGTTATTCCCGGAAGCATTTTCATCGCGTCTAATACTGTTCCCCCGGCTTGCGCAATTTGATCCCCTATGTTAAAAGACTTTTTATCGAGGCCTTTTTCAACCGTTCCTCTTTCGCCGCTTACGAGTACTTCACCTAACTGATTGGGTTCAATTTCTAAAAGTATTTGGCCAAAGTCATAATACATATTCTTTTCTCCTATCGAAATGGCCGAGACAAATGTCTTATAGCCAAGAAATGAGCATGCAAGTTCATATTTACCATGTTGTATGCCGGCTATAATAAATCTGCCGTTTTCATCCGCTATGGCGCCAGTGATTAACCTCTGATTGCTTAGATCACTGAGTTGAACCGTTGCATGGCCCAGCTTTTCTGAAGTAGACTTATCTTTTATCTCGCCTGTAAGGGTAGCAAGTTCCTGACTTTGCAAGGCTTTGCCCAGTGTGCACATGGATAAGGCGATAAATAGGATTAGTCTAATCACGATCATATAATTCTTATTTCTCATCATACTTCAAACGCTCAAGTTCAATGAATGTGAAGATGTGTAGCAAATTGGAGAATCCGTAGCAATGTAGGTAAAAACATCACAGTTAGATTACCGATATTTGGATGGGTGTTGGAGTTTTTCTTTTGAGACGCCACATGATCTTAAGAGCGGTTAAAGTCAGAATGCTTCAGGAGAGAGACTGTGGTGAGCATGTAAATTATGATAGACCTGAGGGATCAAATAAGATAGGAAAAAACTTCCCCTGCATCTTTTGCCCTTTGGGAATGACTGGTACACCTTTTAATAATTCTTCATTGGTTTCTGATATCGTACCATCGGCGAATACATTTAATACACAGGCTCTTCTTGCCAGAGGAGATTTGTTCTCATAAGATCCGTGGACCATTAACGGATGGTGAAAGGTACCATAGCCTTTTGGCATCTCAATGGCCACTTTATTGGCAAACTGAGCTTTTTGTTCCGGACTAAGAAATTCTTCGAGCCCATCCATTGCTCCGGCGAGATTTGTTCTATCTAAAAGATTCCAATTATGACTCTTTGGAATATAATGGAGACAACCATTGGCTGTGGAAGCATCATCCAAACCTATCCAACAAGTCAAATGCTGCATTTTTGAAGTCCTTGTCCAATAACTATAATCCTGATGCCAGGCTACTACGCCACCATGAAAAGCCGGTTTGCAAAATAATTGATCGTGCCAAAACCTGATAGCACGGACACCTAAGAGCTGACTTGCTGCTACGACAAACCGGGGATTCCAAAGTATATCATGAAATCCTTCAGTTATTCTCCAATGACCTAAAGAATGAAAAAGTACGGCATCAGAGTTGTTTGATTCATTGCTATGAAATTCATAGAAAAGATCGTTTTTAGGGTGATCCGGATTGACAATTTCTGTTAATTCTTTATTGAGACGCTTTACTTGTTTTTCCTCAAGCATTTTAACATTAGACAAATATCCATTTTCATTAAAGAAGTCTATTTGCTCATCCGAAAGACAATATCTTGACCACGCTTCCTTTGCATCTATTTTTGGAAATAGGTCACTTATAATTTCATGGTACTCTGAAAAATCTCTATTTCTTTTCATTTCAAATGGCTACTAATTGGTTCACCTAATTATATTTTATAAATAAAGCATTATCAGGGGTAACTAAAACTTCTCTCGTCTAAATGGTAATGCTAATAATTAAATCCGACAACTACGTTATTTTTCAATTGTCACCAATAATTTACTTCGAAATCTACGGAGTCATTAAAATTATTATAGACACATATTACATTGGATTACAGTTGAATATTTAACCTTTCAAACTATGTCAAAATACTTTTCACCACTTCGCCATGCACATCCGTTAGCCTGAACCTTCTCCCTTGATATTTAAAGTTAAGTCGTTCATGATCCATACCCAACAAGTGCATCAGTGTTGCTTGAAAGTCATGGACATGAACAGGATCACGGACGATATTATAACCGAAATCATCCGTCTCGCCATAACTGAATCCTGATTTTACACCTGCTCCAGCCATCCACATTGTGAAGCATCTTGGGTGGTGATCACGGCCATAATTTGCACCTTTCAGATTGCCTTGCGAATAAACTGTTCGGCCAAATTCGCCACCCCAAATCACCAGGGTGTCATCCAATAAGCCTCGTTGCTTTAGATCCTTAACAAGTGCCGCTGTGGCTTGATCTGTTTTAGCACATTGATGACGCAGCCCTCCATTCATATGACTGTGCTGATCCCATCCTTGATGATATAATTGGACAAATCGTACATCCTTCTCGAGCAATCTTCGGGCCATCAGACAATTAGCAGCATAGGTGCCTGGATCTCTCGAATCAGGACCATACATTTCAAATACTTCATCCGGTTCATCTGACATATCTACGACATCGGGTACAGATGTCTGCATGCGATATGCCATTTCATATTGAGCAATTCGGTTATCCACTTCCGGATCGTTATATGTATCTTTTTGAAACTCGTTAAGCCGTTTAAGATAATCCAGCATTTCACGACGATCTGCCTGCTCATATCCCTCGGGGTTATTTAGAAAAAGGACCGGATCTTTTCCGGATCGAAATTGAACACCCTGGTGTCGGGATGGTAAAAATCCATTCCCCCATAACCGGGCATAGAGTGGTTGTCCACCAGCATCTTTTGAAACCAGGACGATGAAAGTGGGCAGGTTGTTATTCAATGACCCCAAACCATAACTTACCCAAGACCCTATAGAAGGCCGTCCTGCCAGTTGTGATCCGGACTGAAAAAATGTGATTGCTGGATCGTGATTAATAGCCTCAGTATGCATAGATTTAATAAAGCACAAATCATCAACTATTTTGGCAGTGTGTGGCATCAGTTCACTTACCCAGGTACCTGAATCACCATATTGCTTAAAATTAAAAATTGACGCCGCTACTGCCAAAGTAGACTGACCGGCACTCATGCCAGTTAATCGCTGTCCTTTACGTACTGAATCAGGTAGATCATTTCCATGAAAATCCCGAAGGGTTGGTTTATAATCATAAATATCCATTTGTGACGGTCCCCCGCTCATGAAGAGGTAAACGACGCGTTTTGCTTTAGGAAGAAAGTGAGGAAGATTATTTAGAATGTTTGACTCTGAATGTAAAAGTGGTCCTGACTGTCCTGAAAGTACACCTGGATCTATGATGGAACTAAGTGCCATAGCGCCAAGCCCCAGAGAAGTGTTCGTCAGAAAGTTTCTTCTTCCAATTTTTCTTTCAATACTAAGATGTTTCTCAAATTTGTTTGAGCTCATAAGTGTGCCGTTTTTTATCTTTTAATCAGGGTCGCATCAGCATTTATGATCGTGCTGGCGACAACAGTATTGGCAGCAACGATGGCAGCTGAGAGACCAGGATTAATTTTATAATCTCCAGAATTCATCCATCCCGTCATTTTCCTTGGAGATTTTGAAAATCTCTGTAATTCAATTTTTTGTAATTCGAGCAGCAATTTCTTTTCCTCATTTTTAATACTGCGCCCTGTAAGTAATTGAAAAACTTGTTCAAGTCCTGTTTCGGTGTTTTCTGATTTGGTTATATTTTCTCCCATTACACGAGCCGCTTCGATAAATATAGGATCATTTAATAATACAAGGGCTTGGAGTGGTGTGCTGGTCTTTTGTCTTCTTACGGTACAGCTTGATCTTGATGGCGCATCAAATGTGGCCTGGCTAGGATGCGGCATTGTCCTTTTCCATATGGTATACATGCTTCGGCGATATAAGTCTTCTCCTGTTCCAGTTTTATAATGACCGCCGTTAATTTTCCATAAGTCGTCAGGCTGATATGGATAAACGCTTTTTCCTCCGATTTTCTTTACTAAAAGTCCACTGGCAGCAAGAACGTTATCGCGTAACATTTCTGCGGATAAACGAGATGACGGCCCCCTTGCTAAAAAAATATTTTCGGGATCTTGCTCCATTACGTCTTTGGAAGTCTGTGATGATTGTTTGTAAGTATCTGAAGTAACGATCAGTCGAATCAGGTTTTTTACGTCCCAGTCAGATTCTTTAAATTCTACAGCCAACCAATCTAATAGCTCTGGATGAGAAGGCAATTCACCCTGGTTGCCAAAATCTTCAACAGTTGGAACAATGCCCCTGCCATAGAGCATTTGCCAAATCCTGTTCACATATACTCGTGCAGTTAACGGATGATCTTCATGCATTAACCATTGGGCCAGCCCCAGTCGGTTTTTTGGAAGATCCTCCGGCATAGATAATATATTAGCCGGTGTTGCCGGGGTGACTGATGCACCTCGAGCATCATATAGTCCTCTTTCTAAAATATAGGTTTGTCTTGGTTCTTTCATTTCTTCCATGACCATGACTTCAGGAATTGTATCATAAATTGTATGATACTTCTGACGTGTTTTTTCTAATTTGTTCAATGCAACTTTTTTGGATGAACTGAAATTGGAAAAATAGAATTCTTTAAAGGCTTCTATTTCTAATTGGGACAAGTCCGCAACATTTTTAGAAAAAGTCTGAGACAATGACTTTGGATCATGAAGTAATGATATTTCTAAAGCAGTAAGAGATCTGTTAAAAACAGTCAGATTGTCTATTGCGGCACCCTTGATTCCAATCCCACGCCATCTTGCACCGATTTGCAATCCGGGCTCCAGTCCCATTGGCTTTCCAAATTTTATAGATTTATAAAGATTATCAATTTCAATTTTTGTTTGCCGCGATTTACCATTTACATATAACTGTAATCCTGATGCACTACTGGATCCGTCATAAGTCATTGCGAGATGGACCCATTGATCTCTCGGGATATCGGAAGTGGATTCAATAATGACATTATTCGGGGCTGTATGTGACATCATAACTTGAAGACGATTGTCTTTCAGGGCTAAGTGGTAGCCTCTGAAATTGTAAATAGCAGCACCTTCTCCTTTGTGAAAGATTACGCCATTTTTCAAGTTTTTTGGTACTTTAATCCAAATGCCAATACTGAACGGTTCTTCCCTGTCAAATACGCCTACGGACCCAAGATCCAACCATGCGTCTCCATTCATCAGCAGACCCTGCCCTTCTTTTCCTGGTACAAATGTCGGAGGAATGATTTCTTCTAAAAATTGCTGTTTTAAAACTCCTGGCTGTTTTGGCGATATGCTATTGGATATTGGTTCTTGATCCAAATTGTAATGAGCAATTAATCCTTTCGGAAATAAAATTTTTGCATGATGCTTATAAGATTCGTTTTGAAGCCACTTTTGAAATATACCGTCTTCTTTATTTTCAATGGTTTTAATTGTTTGCTCCTGTTCAATGATCTCATTATTTATAAATGCCAGGATCTTTTCTGTTTCTTCATTTGGCAGTAACATGGCTGGAACAGGCACGGCATCATCCCAACTTATCTGGCCCGCTTCATTGATATTATTAAAGAAGCTAAAAAGTTGAAAATAATTTTCTTGGGTGATCGGGTCAAATTTATGATCATGACATCTGGCACATTCGATAGTCAATCCCAGGAATGCAGTACCGAGGGTATTGGTACGGTCTGCTACATATTC
Source organism: Saprospiraceae bacterium (assembly GCA_029262975.1). GTDB lineage: Bacteria > Bacteroidota > Bacteroidia > Chitinophagales > Saprospiraceae > JAJRXG01. The sequence goes on along the minus strand of JAJCYJ010000387.1, from coordinate 8,063 downwards.
AACACGATATTCTTCATCCACAATTCCACCTTCCATATTTTGCTGGTGATTGCGGTTGAAGCCTGTCGCTATTTTTTGTTCTTTTGTGGGATTCGGAAATAAATCGCCGGCGAGTTGCCAGGTGAGAAATTGATCATAAGACATGTTTTTATTGAATGCTTCGATGACCCAGTCCCGCCATGGCGACATATCCCGATATCTATCCACAGTATAGCCATGTGTATCAGCATAACGGGCTACATCCAACCAGTCTGTTGCCATCCGCTCTCCATACTGCGGAGCTGAAAGTAATTCATTAACCACATTGATATAGGCACCAGAACTTTGGTCAGATAGAAATTTGTCGTGAAGCTCTTGAGCAGGTGGTAGTCCGGTAATATCAAATGATAATCTACGTAAGAGTGTTGATTTGTCTGCTTCTGGTGAAAACGACCAACCTTTTTGAGCGAGTTTTTTGCCAATAAAGTGATCAATTGGATGTGGATGATCTCCCGGGGAGAATGGATCCTTATTTGATGGTTTTATAAATGCCCAATGTGGTTTATAATTTGCACCTTCTTTTATCCATCTCGTAAGAACAGCTTTTTCATAATTAGAAAGTGATAATTTGGATTCTGGCGGAGGCATTACTTGTTCCGGATCATCAGAAACTACACGATGAAATAATTGACTGGATTTTAAATTGCCGGGACGGATGGCATAAGTCCCGGGATGTTCAGCCGATTCCTTAAATGCATATTCCGCCAAATCCAATCTTAATCCGGCCTTTCGTTTTGCTTTATCAGGCCCATGACAAGCAAAACATCGGTCACTCAATATCGGCTTGACATGTATGTTAAAATCCAATTCTCCGGGGAATTGAGACATCTCAATTGCTACATCTCCTGGAATGTCTGGTCCGCACGAACAAAATATAATCGTGATCACAACTATAATGACATAACCTGTTTTTTGGATATGCTGGCAAGTTCCATTTAGTTTGGATAAGAGCATGTAGATTTGTTTAAGCATTATGTGTTATTGCTTTTTTCTTTTTCGGAACTAAATAAAGTAATGTCTTTAACATAGTTGGTATATTCGTTAAATTGAAAAAATCGGATAATTGCTTTCCTTAGTAAATTCCACTGTCTGAACTTCTTGCATCATTTTAAGACAAGAGAAGAATTAACGCTAAAAGATAATCTAAATCTAAAATTATTAAATCAGGATGTCATACAATCTGATTTTTTTAATGATATCTCCCTGGTACATGTTTGTCATTCTTACCCTTTAACTGATCATGAAACTAAATACATAAAGCAAGTTTTTGGCTCTTGGCAAGCGAAGCGATGAACTAGCCCAACAAATACTACCTTGCGCTTTCAAATAATTAATACTTCAGATGTCAATGTCTAAAGAGTTGGTTTTAAGGGCAGAAGGGAAGTGCGAGTTGTGTGGTTCAGAAGATGAATTATCTATGCTTGTTATCCCACCAAAATCAGGAGCTTCAATTGATGACCAAGTTGCGCTCTGTTCAGTTTGTATAGAGCACAGTGATAATCCTGATCAAATTGATGCTCATCATTGGCGTTGTCTGACTGAAAGTATCTGGAGCACTGTATCTGCCGTCCAGGTCTTGGCATACTGAATCCTTCATAAACTCCCATCTGAAGAATGGGCACAAGATTTATTAACTGCCATGTATCTCGATGAAGACACACTGGATTGGGCTAGACATGGTTCTTCCGAAAGCGTCTCCGTCTTACATAAGGACAGTAATGGTAATACACTTGAAAACGGTGACACTGTTGTGCTCATCAAAGATTTGAATGTTAAAGGGGCCAATTTTACAGCGAAAAGAGGAACCGCGGTGCGACGGATTTCATTGGTTGCAGATAATCCTGAACATATTCAGGGCCGGGTGAATGATCAGGTGATTATCATTCTCACTAAGTTTGTCAAGAAGTGATTTGTAGAAAAAATGTATTTCTGAGAAGCGATATCCTTTTCACCATCTTTCATATTTAGACAGACATCCATATTAACAAACTAATGTTATTCAAAGAGTAGCATCCGGATTGGGTCAGTTGTTATAGTTCACACCCCCATAATCCCCAACGGTCCTGTCATCGTCCCTTGTGGAATAAAATTATGAACATTGGGAAGTACCATATCCAAATCAGCACTGTCTACACCAAACCAAAGCGCTAATTCTGCAAAATATTCGTCAGCAGATAGGGTAGGCAACATTCTTCCGCGACCAACATCCTGGGGATTGCCTTCATATAAATCCGGATAAGTACCATAGATGTTACTGCCGTTTACAGCACCACCCATGATCATATGATGACCTCCCCAGGCGTGATCGGACCCATTGCCATTGGATGACAATGTGCGGCCAAAATCGGAAATGGAAAATGTTGTTACGTCATTTGTGACACCCAATTCTGTAAGTGCATTATAGAATTCATTTAGTGCCTGGCTGACGACTCCCAGCATGAACAATTGATTATTCAATACTTCATCGTGATGGTCCCAGCCACCAAAAGTGATAAAAAATGTCTGACGTGAAAAACCGAGAATGTCCCTGGCAGCTATTGTCTTTGCTACCATTTCAAGATCCCGGGATAAGTTGTTATTCTGCGAAAATGGTGTAATCAAAGGAGGAATAGCGTCAATGGCCGCAGAAAATTCTTCATGCGAACTTTGTGCATTTTTAACGGTATCTCCATATACCACCTGGAATAAATTGTTATAATGCTGATCCAATAAACTATCTATGCCCATGGTCCGAATTACATTAAATGGTGCTGGTTGTCCATAGCCATTGATACCAATACTTCCATTAGGCGAAATTGAAAAGGGAAAAACCTGGCTGCCTACCTGAAAAATATTTACACCAGAAAGACTGATATTCATAGATACATTTTGGTTTGTATTTAATGAATTCAATACATCTGCCATTCGCCCTCCCCAACCTGTTGGAGAAATGGAGTTGGGTATCGAAGTTTGCCATTGCTGGATCTGGTCAGAATGTGAGAAAAGTCCTTTCGGGAGCGATACTAATTGTTGCTCATAACTATTCAGATCTGTCGGTTCCACAAGGGTACCAACATTGGATAGAAATGCGAGATTGCCTGCATCATAGAGATCTCTGACTTCAGTTAATGAAGGGTGTAAGCCTAGTTCTTTTCCATTGTTAAATGGTTGTGCCAGATTGAGAATATCTTCCTGGTCGAGCGCAAGTCCACTACGGATACCAGCATATTCCTGATATTCTGGATCTCCCTTGGGTACGAGCATATTGTAGGAGTCATTGCCACCTGCCAAAAGGATACACACCAGCGCTTTATAATCATTATTCTGTCGGTATGAAGCAGCTGCATTTAGCAGATTGAGATTCATAAGTGAAGACATGAATGTCGATGTACCAATGGCGGCACAACTAGCCTGACCCATAAATTTTCTACGTGATATTTTCGGATTACACATTTTCTATTTTTTCTAAACGTGACTTTTTGATGTCAACGCCCTATTACATATTCCGGCGATGTTAATAATAAATAAAGCGCCATTTCTAATTTGTCTGTATCCGTGTTCAGCTGATTGATTGCTGATGTTATGATAGATTTTGTACCTGCAGACATATTGCCATAAGTAAAAAGTAAGTCCAGTCGATTTAATAACAACTCCGGGTCATTGACCAAAGCCAATTCGTCAGAAAGATCTACCTGAACAATTGCAGTTTCGTGTTGCAATACCTGGTTGTTTTCTTTGATTGTATTTAGTAAATTATAATAACCAAGGGATGTATATGAATTTAGAATTTGAAACTCCGGACCTTTCAATATTTCTCCGGGTGGAAGACCCGAAGGCACATAGTTAGGAGAGAAAAAATTAAAAACACTCGGTGAAGATAGTGGTGCCTGGAAGGTCAATTCCTGGAATAAAATTCCCGTCGAATAAAATGTTGAATCAGAACTGAAGACATCAAAGGCTTTTAAAAATTGTGTATATCGTAAAAGTGGTTCCACTAATTTTCCATATTGAGGGATTATACTGAATGAGCAATCTCTTGCTTCGGGATCCAAAAGAATGGCCCTTATAACCGCCTTCATATCACCTCGTACTCCTGAGCCATTATCTTCAAAGGCTTGAACCACTCTTAATAAATAAGCCTGACTGGGATTAGATGTAACCAGATATTGAATCATGCGACGACAGAAGAACGGCGCTACATTCGGATGATAAAATAGGTTATCAATCGCTTCATCTATATCCTGCAACCCAGTAAGCCCTGAAGGAATAGTGTCTCCATAAAGCAAATATTTGGGACCGGGTTCGTGAAAATCCTCGTACATGATCATAGGGACTTTCATATCGTAGAATCTTCTCGATCCAAATTCGGCCATAGGTGCATCAAAACCCAATCCAGTAAATATTTTTGCAAACTCTATAACCTCGTTATTAGAATATGTCGGAATTTCCTGACCATAGATATTTCTTTTTAATTGCCCGTCTAATTCCAATTCTAATAAGCCTATTGTAAATAATTGCATTACTTCTCGGGCATAGTTTTCATCAGGATATTGATTTAAAGTAGTATCTGACATTGGATTATTCAGGTGAGAAAGATATAATCCCATTGCCGGGTGAAAAGTGACATCGTATAATATATCCCTAAAATTTCCAAATGCATTATCATGAAGCATGTCATAAAAAGAAGCAAGCCCTTCTCCGAGGTTCATTAAGTCACTCTTATCGGATACAACAAATAATTGACTCAGATGAAAAGCTATCCTGTCTCTTAAATAATCATCACCTGTCAACATGTTTTGCCACCATGCCATTCTAAAATATGGAAAACCTATAATCCCATTTCCCGGATCAACATATACTGCATCCAGCACCTGGTTAAAGGCAGTCATAAAGTCTTGATGGGGAAGACTGCACTGCCAGTCGAGCCAAGCTGACATGCCCATTTGTTCAGCTTCTGTGATCATTTCTACATTTGCTCCCAAAGTCGAATGAGATAAAAAACGTGCAATACCCAATGAATCAAATATTAGTCCTGAACCGCCTACGGCATAAAGCGCTTTAGTTTGATTGGCTTCATCGCTGGCTGAAATTTGAACACCCGCTATATTGCCGGCACCGATATGTGATACATTTGAATAGGGCATAAAACTCGATGTCTCATAGCTATAGGTTCCATTATTAAGTAAACAATCCTCAATATTTGCTGAAAAATCACCACCCGGTATAATTTCAAAATTTTCATCAAGTTGAATGGAATTGATCGCACTAAAAGCCACATGCCCATTGTAAGACACAATACCATCACTGATAATATCATCTGGATCATAATAATGTCCATCAGAAATCGGAATAGCACCATATTGACTTTCGTCGATTAAAGGGTCCATTAAATTGAAAAGGATACCTTCCTCGCATCCCTGTTGATCGGTAACCGTAACGCTGTATTGGCCACTTGATAAATTAGAGATTAATGAACTAGAACTGTTGTCAGACCATAAATATGAAAAGGGTGGTGATCCATTCACAGTACTGATATCTATGATGCCATTATTCGTTCCGGGGCAAGAGGGGGGCATTACAGATGCTATTAGATCAAAAGTGTCACAATTAATCAAATTAGAAATATCGATCTTTATCTCACTCAGTCCGTAACAAGTGCCTCCGTGATTATCAATAGCTGTGAGTAAAATATATCGTGCATAAAGTGCATTAAAGTCAGCGACGATTTCACCCTGGTAGCCAGAAGTTCCTGGAGCTTCATTTAGAGTAGGAGAGCTGTGTATGAACCAATTATCTGTTGTGATGGCATAATCAATTCTAAATTGATTGAATCCGTTAGAGGTGGAGTCGGCTTCATTATAATTCCAAATTCTAAATTGATCGAGTGCATATACCTGTCCTAAGTCTAATAATAACCAGTGACTGGAGCCAAGCAGTGGGTTTGGACTTTGCGTTTCGTTACTGGTTATCCAGCTCGATAGGGCGTGGGCATCATGTCCTACACCTGAACATTTGGCGAAAGCTTTTTTCTGACAGAATTGGAGAGAAAAAAGCATCGTAAGTATCATGATTGTAAAGAGTCGCATAGGCCTTCCTTATGTGAACAAAGGTTTCTTCTTATTAAGAAGACCTTAACTCTTAAGTTGTACTCAAGTTTCTTAATATTTATTTTTGATATTTACATTGTGTTAGCGATGCAATACTTATAGACCTAAGAATCGAGTTATACTAGTTGGATTTTAACGACGCATCCATTAACCAAAAGAAGATGTATTAAGAACTATGAAGAATGCTTTATTCACGCAATTAATTCAGTCCTTTCTAATATTTATTGCTGCCGCCTTTTTTTTCGGTTCATGTATCGGTGATGATATAATTGAAGATACAGTTGAACCTGAAGTTAGGATCAGTAATATTATTGATAGTATTGGAATAGGCACTGTATATCAATTCGAAGCTTCTTATTTCAACAATATAGGAAGGTCTGAAAATATTGAAATTTCCTGGCAATCTTCAAGTCCGGAAATAATCAGTATTACCAATAATGGGTTAGCCTCGGCATTGACGAGCGGAAGTTCTATGATTACAGCAGAAGTAGCCGTGTCTGAGAATAACTATTCAGACTCATTCATTTTGTTTGTTGGCGAAGAAACATCCTCTGCTACAGGTGGCGTAAGAAAAGGAGAAATAAAAACTACCTCTTCATATAATCTGAAAGGAGATTTTGAACTTGCTGCTATAAGTAATAGCATGTTGCGACTTAGTATCGCTGATAATTACACCGCGACCAGGGCTTTGCCGGGACTCTATATTTATTTAAGTAATAATCCAAATAGCATTTCTGAAGCATTTGAGATCGGACGGGTAGAAGTTTTTGAAGGAGCACATTTTTATGATATTGATGGCATCGGACTGAATGACTTTAGTCATATCCTATACTACTGTAAACCCTTTAATGTCAAGGTAGGAGAAGGGGTAATTGGAGATTAATATTTTAGTTCATTGCATTTAATAATTTAGAATATACGATTTATGACAATCCATAGATATCTACTGGTTCTTTTTTTAACTTTTCTTTCTTTTAGCTTATTAGCAGGTGGCGGATGGCCACAACCTAAGGGCAAAGGATACTTCAAGCTTTCAGAATGGTGGGTAGTTTCAGATCAACACTATACGGATGTCGGATTAATTGACCCCAATATCACAACCGGAATATTTAATACGAGTTTATATGCTGAATATGGATTCACCGATAGACTGACTGGCATATTGTATTTTCCTTTTTTTAGCCGATCCTATAACAATAACATAGTCTCCGGTACCACCAAGGAGATTATTACACCTGGAGAGGCTATTAATGGAATCGGAGATACAGATATTTCTATTAAATATGGCATTTCAAGACCTGGATCGGGATTAGCGGTTGCAGCAACACTCACTTTTGGGATTCCATTAGGTAATGATTCAGGAGGCAGTTTGGGTAATTTGCAGTTAGGAGATGGAGAGTTTAATCAAATCCTATCTCTTGATGCGGGTAGCGGTTGGGAATTGGGTAACACGCCATTTTTTGCCAATGTCAATGCAGGCTATAATAATCGGTCTAAAGGATTTTCAGACGAGGTGAGACTTGCATTCGAGATGGGCGCAAACCTCTTTAACAAGAAGGTTTGGCTAATTGGGAGACTAAATGTGACTGAATCAACCAAGAATGGAAATGCTACTGCACTGCCAAATGCTACAAGTATCTTTGCAAATAATAGTGAGTTTACAACTCTAGGGGGCGAAGTATCCTATAATATCAACGATAATTGGGGATTTTCGGTTAGCGCCACTACTGCCATTAGGGGTGAAATAATATTTGCGAGTCCTTCTTTTTCCGTCGGTGTTTTCGCACGTATTTAGACGCACATAAGGCTAAGAATGCCTTTGGATAATTTTCACATAAAGAATATTTTATATATATTGAACCAATATTCATAAAAGTCAGTTAATCAAGCTGTAACTTATGATAGATTATTTTATACATTTGTGCTGTCAAAAACCAT
>JAJCYJ010000386.1 GCA_029262975.1 Saprospiraceae bacterium | reverse complement strand
ATTAATTAAGCTAATTTTATATACGTCATTGTTCCTGAGAAATATTTTTATAGTGTCCCCGGTGAGTTGAGTTGAATCTGACCACATTATTGGTTGTCTTGTAAGAGTAATTACAGAATCAACCTGATCAAAAACCAAGTGTTGGGATGCACCATAGGTACGTCCATTTCTTAAAGCTATTTTTTGAATTGCCGATAACTCCAGCTTAGAAGTATCCGTCTTTGCATATGTTTCTGTTTTGACTAATGTATCAGCAAGTAATAGTAAAGAGTCTGAAGTCATATTGTATTTGAGCAGTGGTTGGCGGTTTAATGAATATAACTTAGTTATTGAACCAATTTTTCGGGCCTGATCACTCTTAATTCTTATGTCACTTTCCAAATCGTGAATAGAGACCCCTCCGGTTAATAGAGTTACATCATTTTCTTGGGTTTCTATTTCATCTGCCTCTATTACATTGTCGGTTGATCTGATAATTGACCTTCCAACTGTATTGTAGGCCCCTGTGTTACGGTCATATCTGATAATTGGTGCTTCAATTAATTCATCAGGAGACTGATATCTCGCATTCGATCTGATTTCGATATGGCCTTCTTTTTCAAAGTAGATAATAGTGTCACCTCTGGCCGTGCCATTCTTGTCCTCTATTATTGGATTTATTAAAAAAGTGTATGTTGATGTGGCTCCAATTATATCCAAGACACTTGATGAAATAATCTGATCCCCTGACTTAACCTGCACATTGTCCGAAAGCACACCCCTATCCGTTTCTAATCGGTAGATGCCTCCTTCGCAATAAATATCCACACTGTCCTGCAAGATCTGAGTTGGAGCGATAATATTTAACTGGTCGATATCATACAAATATAGAATGCTGTCCGTAAGCAGCTTTCTAGTTGAATCTACAAAGGAAACATTACCTATTAGTCTAACTTTTTTCAACTTTTGATAATAATATCCTTCGCGACTAATTATCGTATCTAACTTCTCAACGATCGTTCCACCAGTCAAATACAGTGCTGATTTGTCGTTCACATTATATAAGAGTTTATTAGTATTCAATCTTCTTTCTCCATCCTGAAGAATTACTTCTCCAAAAAGTTCAGCCATCTTTGTAGCTCCGTTATACCTCATAGAGTCGGCATAGATTTGTATCGTATCATGATGGATAATAACTACGTCTTCATAGGCGTATGCATAAATTTCATCAATGACAATAGCTCTATTGCAAAACATGACCAGGCTGTCCTGGGTTAAAATAACATTTCCCTTAAGGGTATCAATTTCCTTAGATTTCGAGCTTACGTGAAAAACAGTGTCTGCATTCATCGCAATGTAGCTCAGCGTATCTGTCTGTGAATCATTGGTATTAATAACTTGGCACAGACCAGAGTGGGTAAAAAGAAGACAAGTGAAAAGTGCTGATAACAATTTGGAAATCACTTGAACATAACGAGTAACTCTTTGCAGTAGTTGTCGATAGATGACATTTTTCCTTTCAATTCAACAGATAAATCGAAGGTTTGGAAACGAATGAATTACATGTATTCATGATGATGAAATTCACGGTTTTTCGGCTCACATTGTTTTGATCGATATTATCAAAATTTTCAGATTACCATTTTAATTAGAGCAATGCGCATATTACTTTGTAAGTAGCTAATGTTTACCTTTGATTAAAAATAATGAAGGTATGATTCAAAGAATCCAAAGTGTTTTTTTCCTATTGACCGGTGCATTCTTCGGGGGTGAATTTGCAACCTCTTTTGCGTCTTCTAGTCAGTCTGCAAGTGGTATCTTTAATGATCAAGTATTTAATTTATATGATCATATCGGCCTTCAAATCATGGCTGTATTAGGAATTGTCCTCAGTATAGTGGCAATTTTTCTTTTTAAAAATCGGGGAAGGCAGATTAAAATAGGATATCTACTTACTACCCTCTCGATATTACTTCCTGTAGCCGCTATCCTAATATTTACTGGACAATCAGATCAGATTGAGGTAACTGATATCAATGATAGTCTTGGTTTATATCTACCACTGGGTATGATTATATCCTCAATGTTAGCCGTTCGGTTTATTAAAAAGGATGAGCAACTCGTTCAATCAATGGACAGATTAAGGTAGTATATAAAAAAAGGAACTCATCTTACGAGGAGCCCCTTTATATTAATAATTCTAACTTAATCTTACTCTGCTTTTTTCTTCGCTGAGTAATTAACTTTTAGCTGGTTAGATTTTCTCAAAGCAGTTTTTACATCAGATACTATTCCCATAGTCACATTTCTATCGACTCGAAGTGAGGAAGTAATTAATCCTCTTTGTCGTTCGTCTATCTTTACCCTATGATTTTCAAGGAATAAAGGGATATCTGCAGTACTTGCAAACTTATCACCCAATTGTAATCGTGGCTTGGTTCCAGCTTCAGCTTTAAACTCTTCTTTCGGTGCACCGATATACAAGTAATTTACCAAAGACTTCTTTTCCAGCTTCGTCAATTCTGTAGCCTGTGGCGTTGAATTTTGAACTTTTAAAGACGCGTCTCTAAGTACTGTTGTTACCATAAAGAAAAACAGCAGCATAAAAATAATGTCCGGTAAAGAAGCTGTAGAAACTTCCGGTTTTGACTTTCCTCTTTTCTTGTTAAACTTTGACATAATAAAAGTTTTTATTCTTGTCCAAATTCTGTTGGTTCAGCTTCGGAAAGTTTTAATGGGATAATCGCATTAATTTCCTTCTTTTGCTCTTGCGTCAGATATTGATAGTCCTTGCGAAACTTTTTATTCGCTTGTTCATCTCGAAGTTCATTATATGCCGCCATCACCTCATTATAGACTTCAAGATAAGTTCCGTATTTGGTGGCGCGGTCATTTTTCAGAGAAACAATTGCATCAGTCGTTGATTCTGCAAGGTCTTCACGTCTTTGAGGATTCATAATGAACTCTTTGATTCCTTCTCTAAGCTCAGTTATTCTTTTCGGTTCTCCTCTAACCAAAAGATCATTATTTGCGTTTACTAAGATCGAGTAAACATTTCGAGTTTTGAATTTCAATGTCTCTGGTGGTTCTTCCGACCATGGCGGAAGCCTTACCAGGATACCTTTATCTTCTACTATGGTTGTTGTTACCAAGAAGAAAATAAGTAGTAGAAATGCTATGTCGGCCATTGAGCCAGCATTGATTTCATTTGACATCCGGTCTTTTGCGCTCTTCTTTGCCATTATTTAAATAAGTTATAGACTTCAAAAAGAAGCATGGAAGCTAATGACAATCCCAACAAGATCAAAGTGGTCATAATCCCCCCGCTTATCAATTTACTCGTATTATCAGTAACTCCAAATTTTGCTATCACATCTCCTATCACACTATCCACATCAGTTCCTGCCGTTGAATAAAGAGCAAAAAATAAAATTGCAATAACAGCCATACCAATGATTCCTTTGATTGATTGCTTTGGAGCTGAAATCAATTGATAAAGTCCAAATAATACAGCAGAGAGCAACCCAATTACAATCAACACTAATGTTAATTGTAAACCAAGATCAAAAAAGTCAAAAGTCTGATCTGTAGTTTTCATTATAGCATTCAGATCATCTCCCATCGTGTACCCTGCGTTTGATAAACCGCTGAATACAGACCCAAGAAATATCACAACAACCAATACACCTAGAATGATCGCGAATAATTGTCCTTTATTTGTTAGTAATCGATACATATCTTATATTTTAGTAATATATAATAGTGACAATTACTTGAACACTTTATTTCTTGCCATAACATCTACCAAACCGATTGATGCATCTTCCATCTTATTGACGATTCCGTCAATTTTTGAAATAATATAATTATAGAAAATCTGTAGGATAATAGCGGTTACAAGTCCAAAGACTGTTGTTAACAAGGCTACCTTGATACCTCCTGCTACTACCGAAGGAGATAAATCCCCTACTGCTTCGATTCTGTCAAATGCCTGAATCATCCCGATTACAGTTCCCATAAACCCGAGCATTGGAGCAATCGCAATAAATAGAGATATCCAGACAAGGCCTTTTTCTAATAGTCCCATCTGTACACTTCCGTATGAAACAATCGCCTTTTCGACGGCTTCAGGTCCATCTCCAGAGTTCCGTAATCCTTCATATAATACGGCGGCAGTTGGTCCAGGTGTAGATTTTGCTACCTCCATTGCACCAGAGACATCACCATCGGCAAGTCTTTCGTCTATTCGACTGAGCAACTTGTCTGTGTTGGTGGTCGCAATGTTTAATGTGATGATTCGCTCTATACAAAACGCTAATCCAAGGATTAAACATACGAGTACAAAACTCATAAATCTCCAGTCACCAGAGATAAAATATTCTTTCAACAGCTGAAATCCAGTTCTCGATGGCCCTTCTGCTTCTTGGGCTAGCACATCAAATGCACCGAAATAAGATGCACAAACAAATACGAGGGCCAGAGCAATTACTTTACGCATGGTCAGTTTTTTTTATACAGTTAATAGTTATTGAATTCGTCTTTTCGAGCTAAAAATAGAAAGTTTTACGTAACAATCAGAAATGGTGTGACTATTTTTTATCTTAAGTCTTCCTCATACACAATTCATTTTTTCTACCCAAACTTTATT
>JAJCYJ010000385.1 GCA_029262975.1 Saprospiraceae bacterium | reverse complement strand
GGAACCGAGAAAGTTGTAGAACTTTTTGATGGCTCGCAGTTAAGTTTAGAAAAACTGGCCGATGGATGGGACCCAACGGATCGGTTTTCTGCTGTCAATAAACTACAAGAAAGTAAGCGATCTGGTAATATTCTGACGGGTCTGCTATACGTTGATCCCGAATCCAGGGATTTGCATGAGATAATTGAAACAGTAGATACCCCATTGAATAAATTGACTGAGGAAGATCTTTGGCCGGGGGATAACGTATTAGAGAAACTGAACGAAAGTTTCAGATAGCGGCCTCACTATTATTAAATCATATCTATCCTACCGGTATAACCAACAGGTTTTTATCATTTCTATCCAATGGGTTCCTCCCGAGTCGGACAGGTTTATCCCATTGTGCTTACTTTATAAATCCAATTGGTTTTAACCCATTGTGCCGACATTGATACAAACTGATCACGTCATTGAATCGAACTGAACAAGGGGTTAAAACCCCTTGGAAGTGTATCTTAATTACAATCTGCTTCAAAAAGTGCTATCTGCGACTATCAACCATTTCCCTTTTATCTTCTTTACGATGATCATAAAGTAGCCTTCTAAATTTTCCATTCCTGATCGTGTCAAATGGTAATGGCCGATTACAGAGTAAACCTTTTTCGATCTTCTGTCCAATTTAGAAATATCAAATTCTAAATGACCCATGGCTTGACGATCGGGGTATTTTTTATAATAACGCTCAAGGGTATTCTGCCATCCATAGATAGGACCTGAGCTGCCAAGGAATACTAATCTTGGTGACTTCCAATAGGTCTCCATGAATGACGGGATATCGCCAGAATTCCATGCCTTCTTTTGCACTTCAAAAATCGCCTTGATTTTAGCTTCTGATTTAATTGATTGAGCTGCCAGATTTGAATTAGTGTAGAGTAGCATACTCAAAACAATTGTGAGATTGAAATAATACTTCATATTCGTAAAATCTAGTCATACAAGATAAATAAAAACGACATCGTCGTAATGAATTAGTGTATTTCAATTGTTCAGATATCGAAATTGGGATATAATTCATTTAAGGAAACTGATAATAATCACACTATCCTCTTCTATAATGAAAGCTATTCTATCGTTCAATTCAAAGGCAGGATGTATTGAATAGAAATATTCAGAAAAATTCTAAAAATGGTAACATTGATAATTCGAAGATTTGAATAACGCATCTAACAGTGACGATTTGTAACAAATCTTTTATCGGCGAAAGAGTGACTACATGTGAAAGTATTCGAATATTTGTTAATCATTGTTCGAGATCCCTAATTCACTGACATAAAAGATCTTATTTTCGCCCATCAAAACTGAGTAAATTCATGAGTGACAAGAAAGTAATCTTCGCCATGGAAGGTGTCTCCAAGACCTTTCCACCCAAAAAACAAGTACTTAAAAATATCTGGCTGTCCTTTTACTATGGAGCTAAAATAGGAGTGCTCGGTTTGAATGGATCCGGAAAATCAAGTTTACTTAAGATTATTGCGGGGCTCGATACCAACTATGAAGGTAAGGTCACTTTTGATAAAGAATACAAGATTGGATTTCTCGCTCAAGAACCCCAACTGGATGAAACAAAAACAGTAAAGGAAATCGTCCAGGAAGGTGTCCAGCATATCGTGGATGTAGTCAATGCTTATGAAGATATTTCTGCAAAATTGGCAGAACCTATGAGTGATGATGCCATGATGAAATTGATAGAAGAGCAAGGAGATTTATTAGAGAAAATGGATCACCTGGGTGGCTGGGAACTGGATCACACCCTGGAGATGGCTATGGAAGCGTTGAGATGCCCTCCTGATGATGCTTCTGTTGCAGTATTGAGTGGTGGAGAAAGAAGAAGGGTTGCCTTGTGTCGCTTATTACTAAGCAAACCGGATATTTTATTATTGGATGAGCCAACGAATCACCTGGATGCAGAAAGTGTACATTGGTTAGAGCAATTTCTCAAATCATTCCCGGGGACGGTTATAGCCGTGACACACGACCGATACTTTCTTGATAATGTAGCGGGATGGATACTGGAGCTCGATCGTGGCGAAGGGATACCATGGGAAGGAAATTATAGTTCATGGTTAGAACAAAAATCTACTCGTCTGGCCCAGGAAGAAAAGGAAGAAACGAAAAGGCAAAAAGTATTGAAACGCGAATTAGAATGGTCACGCATGAATGCCAAAGGTCGTCAGTCTAAAGGAAAGGCACGATTAAATGCCTATGATGCAATGTCTAATGTAGAGGCCAAGGAAAAAGAAGCCATGTTAGAATTGTATATTCCTCCGGGGCCAAGATTAGGAGATAAAGTAATTGAAATAAATGAAATATCTAAAGCTTATGATAAGAGAGTATTGATCGATAAATTAACTCTTTCCATTCCTAAAAATGCAATCGTCGGCATCATAGGACCTAATGGTGTAGGGAAGTCTACCCTATTCCGAATGATTATGGGAGAAGAGGAGCCAGATAATGGAAAAATCGTAATTGGCGATACTGTTCAAATAGCATATGTGGATCAATCACATAAAGATTTACTACCTGATAAAACGATTTACGAAGTGGTCAGTGGCGGTCACGACATCATCAAGATTGGCCATCGGGAAATGAATGCCAGGGCTTATGTAAGCAAGTTCAATTTCTCCGGCTCAGATCAACAAAAAAAAGTGGGTGTACTTTCCGGAGGAGAACGCAACCGACTCCATCTTGCTATTACCCTAAAAGAAGGCGGAAATGTAATGTTACTGGATGAACCCACTAATGATATTGACGTCAATACATTAAGAGCGCTGGAAGAAGCCATTGAGAATTTCGCAGGATGTGTCCTTGTCATCTCACATGACAGATGGTTTATCGATCGACTGGCTACACACATTCTATCATTTGAAGACGAAGGAGAAATCGTTTTCTTTGAAGGCAACTTTAGCGACTTTGAAGCCAATAAAAAAGAAAGACTTGGAAATATAGCACCACGAAGGCCACGATTTAAGAACCTGCTGTAGGTTTCTTATAAGTACATTTCAGAATTTCGTTATTTGAGTTGTCACAATTTAGGCCGTTATTTTCTCTCCTTCGCTATCTCCTACGTGATACTGCGCCAATCGAAGAAAAACTTCGGCGAGCGAGGAAAAATGCCGCCAACTCCTTTCAATTACCTCACTTTTGACCAGATAGCGATGGGTTAAAACCCAACGCTTAATAAGAAGCGCTCATTCAGAGCTTGGATTTCGTTACAAATTGAAATGACCTGTTCCAGTCATCATTTCCCTGGAGGGGCGACGCATTTTAACCAGGGTCGTCGTTACTCTGGTTCACATCATTATTGTTAGAAGGACCTCTCCTTCGTTATCTCCTACGTGATACTTCGGCGATCGAAGGTAGTAGCCTCAGCGGGCAAGGAAAAATACCCCCTACTATTTTCAACTACCTCATTTATAACTGGCTATCTATTTTCTACCCTTGGCTATAAAGCTTTAAAAGCTATGATTTCATTAAATCGCGAAGAAATGAATTGCACCTTCCTGATGATGCTCTTCTTTTAGATTAATAGTATCTTCAAGGGAAACGATCAAATCACTTTGGCCATGAACAGAATAATTTTATGCCTTCTCGTCTTCATATATTCGTGTACACCACAAAAACAAGTAGAATGGACATCACTCTGGAATGGTGAAGACTTTTCTGGTTGGCATACATACCTCGGTACACTAAATCAAAAAAGTGTCGATGCTGATGGCAATGAAATAAAACCTTTTGGCCTGGACAACGATCCTAATGGAATTATTACAGTTGCCCAATTAGCCGACGGTTCGGCTATTAGAATCTCCGGACAAGCCTGGGGCATGATTTTCACCGAACAAGATTATAAAAATTATCATTTGAAGCTCAAAGTCAAATGGGGAGAAGAACGGCATGCTCCCCGGGCTCAGGACAAACGAGATAGCGGTTTGTTGTATCATGGTTTCGGTGAACCCGGAAGTGCCTATTCATGGATGCCCAGCCAGGAATTACAAATTCAGGAGGGAGATATGGGTGATTATTGGCCCGTAGGAAATGTTGAAATAGATATTCCAAGTGTAAAAAAAGACAGTGTATATTATATTTATAAGGAAGGTGCTCCATTGCGAAAATTCTATTTTGCAGATCTCTCGCCTCCTAGTCCTCCAGACTCCGTAGCCATGAGAAGATGTTTTAAAAGTGAGGATGCTGAAAAACCCCATGGTCAATGGAACGATATTGAACTAATTTGTCATGGAGACTCGAGCGTCCATATTGTAAATGGTACGGTGGTCATGCGTCTATACAATTCTCGAGTTATGAAATCCAATCCACCACAAACAGTTGATGAAGGCAAAATTATATTACAATCAGAGGGGGCCGAAGTATTTTATAAAGATATCGAAATCAAGCCTATTGAATCGATGCCAAAATTATGAAGCGATCATTCTTTTATTAAGGACAATTAAATTGAGTGCGTAGAGATCTTCTGATTGTTTTATAACATGTCAAACCTGCAACAATCGATGTATAGTTTTTCAATTTAGAAAGAAGTATGCGATAGATGCCAGATTACACGATTCTTTATCTAACATGAAATTAGCAAAAAGAGAAAAATGAATGATTCAACATTGCAGCCTTAGCGATTTCAATCCTTGTTTTATCCTTTTTTGAACTGATAGCTACAATCACTTGTGCGTCAGGTAGATCATTTAAGATGACATCATCTTCCAATATTATTCCATAAATATCTCTGCCAACTTTTTTTTGATTATTAGATATCCATCGAAATTGGGCTTTATTCTTAATCAACTTTTTTGCAATCTCTTTTCCTTTTTTCCCTGCTCCCCAAAGCAACATCTCTTTAATTGAATTTCTATCCTGATCTAAAAAGTGAAAAACTTTTAACGCTGTAAAACGATTGTCTGAATAATGATCGTGTGTTCGTGAAGTTCTTGATGGATAATCTCTCCAAAAATGAAGTACCTCATCAATTCCAGCGATCTTTAGTCCTTCTTTTTTAAATCTTAAAGCAAGATCATAATCCTCAGGATAGGTATCATGATTAAATCCGCCACAAGCGTCAAAATCAGATCTGGCTACCATCCAACAGGGAGAAGGGATGCTGCATTCTTTATAAATGTCACTAAAATTTGTGCCTGTACGTGTTAATGAGTTTAACCATTGAGCATATTGCTGGTAACCATCTCCAAGCTGATCCGAGCTAAAATATTGCACCAATCCTATAGCTATGTATCCGGGGCCATGCGCATCAAGAGATTCGGACATCTTTTTGAGTTTCTCTGGCGACATAATATCATCGGAATCCATCCGGGTGATAAAGGTGGCTGTTGAATACGAATATGCCTCTCGTAATGCGGCAATGATGCCCACACCTTTGTTACGATGTACCATGATCCGTGCATCCATGTGTGCAAATGCATCAAGGATCTCAAAACTATTATCTGTAGAATGATCATCAATGGCTATGAGTTCCCATTCATACAATGTTTGAGCAAGAATGCTTTCTACACATTCCTTGAGAAACAAACCCGTATTCTTTACGGGCATTACGATACTTACTTTCGATACAGGATTCGCCATCTAAATGATGTAAAAATAGACCAATTCATTGATCTCCTTTCCGTACTTTACATTCTTATATTTATATAATGAGCTGGATCAAGACAATTAGTTATGAAAATGCCGATAGACGGCTAAGACGACTTTATGACAAAGTGAAGGGACCGAACAACAATATAGATAATGTCCTCACTATTCATAGTCTCAGACCGCATACACTTACCGGTCATATGACACTATATAAAAGTGTCTTACATAATTCTAATAACACGTTGCCTAAGTGGTATTTGGAAGCTATCGGAGTCTATGTCAGTTTTTTAAATAAATGTGATTACTGTGTGCATCATCATCTGTCAGGAATGAAAAGATTGTTAGGAGATGATGCGAAATCAAACCTAATTTGGCAAGCCATACAATTAGACACGCCACAATCCTATTTTGAAGGAAAGGAGCTATTAGGTCTGATCTATGCTCAAAAACTAACGACTGACCATACGGCAATTACAAAAGATGTCATTACTAACTTATTAAATTCTGGATTGACAGATGGTGAGGTTTTAGAAATTAACCAGGTTGCGGCATATTTTAATTATGTCAATCGAATGGTGATCGGATTAGGTGTAGATACAGAAGGAGATATTATTGGTTTATCTCCCGGAGATAGTGATGATCCAAATAATTGGGAGCACCAGTGAAATATTGGATGCTTTACATCCTTTTTCATATCATCTATAATGTCAGTTAGAACTTTACAATTCTAACTTCAAATATCCCTTCACGCGCTTTTCCGGAAAATGCACTTCGTAACTATACTTAACCTGCATATCATAATCTTTTAGAATCTTAAATCTCTCCTGGTAATAATTAAAATAGAATTTTTTCAATTTCTCAGGATTCGACTGGACGATCAAGCTTAAGGTCTCGAAATGTGGATGATGATGCCTTTTACCATTTGATGAAATTAAATAATGATCCGCATGGACCATTTTTAAGAGTTCTGGAGAATTGTTCGTCAGGCTTCCATGATGAGCAACTTTTAAGACGTCAACATGAAATGGCTCTGACAGTCCCGGATTCAATAGTGCAAGTTGTGCGCAAACCTTGCTGGGTATAGCGTCTCCAAGAAATAGTAATTTTTTGTCTTTATATTCAATGAG
>JAJCYJ010000384.1 GCA_029262975.1 Saprospiraceae bacterium | reverse complement strand
CCACCAATTAATGCTATTCTCTTCCCATTTTTAATAAGTGGTGCCCTCGGCATCAGGCTTTTTACTTCACCCTTATTATCAGCTGCTACACGTTTTAACCTGCAAATAGCCACAGGTTCATCTTCAATCCGGCCTCTTCGGCATGCCGGTTCGCAAGGGCGATCGCACGTTCTTCCTAATATTCCGGGAAATACATTAGAGTCCCAATTGATCATATACGCTTCTGTATATTTTTGCTGGGCAATCAATCTGATATATTCCGGAACAGGGGTATGCGCAGGGCATGCATATTGGCAGTCGACGACTTTATGGAAATATTCTGGGTCGTCAATATTTGTGGGTTTCATAAAGAACCTTTTTATACTTCCGTTAAATATTGTACATATTTATCATTATGCAAAATATATGCATTGTAAATTATTGTATATGTAATTTTCTATATCATACTAACGGACATTTCCGAGAGATAATTATTAAGTTTATTAATGTGATTTAACTTGTTGATTAACAGAGAATTATAAACTTATAATTAGGAGTAAATCATAAGTTAAATAGTGAAAAAAGGGCTTTAAAGCGTATATAATTATGGGTATATCGGTTCCTGTTAATTTAATTGGGAAAGATTTATTCGGTCAAATATTACCGAATTACACATTCGGATGACTGATACACCATAGGGAAAAGTCATTTGTACTTATAACATGGTAAATTCGAACGATGCTTTAATACACATATGACATGTTATGCGGCAAACTAATGTTGATGAAAAGCCTCGCTCACAAATTGTAATACATTAGGTAATGATTCGCGCCAATAGGTCCAACTGTGACCACCGTCCCGAATGCGAAACTCATGTGGAATATCTTTTTTACGCATCGCTATGTGAATCAGACTATTGCCTTCAAATAAAAAATCATCATCTCCACAATCAATATACCATCTAACTGATTTGATCAACTCGGTGTCCATGTTCTCAACAAGTGATAGAGCATTGTGTTGTTCGAAATAAGTGGGTAGTGCTTCTTCATCAAATACTTGTTCTGTTCGGACGAAATAATCCTTTAATCCGTCGATAGTTAAAGGACCGATATAAGCACTGAGTGGACATGCTGAAGAAAATAATTCAGGATGATGTAGCGCATACATAAATGATCCACCACCTCCCATTGATAACCCTGCAACAGCCCGATATCTTTTTGAGCTTTTTATGCGATATGTTTTTTCTATGAAAGGAATAAATTCTTGAAAAAAGAAATCTTCATAAAGCCAGGTCTCGCTAATGTCGTTAAAATATCCCCTTTTTCCTGTATTAGCATCTGGCATTACGATGATCATTGGTGTTGCCATTCCTTCATTTATACTTTTATCCGCAATGTGTAGCACTTCACCAAATTGTACCCAACCAGTTTGGTCATCTCCGGCTCCATGAAGTAAATATAAAACAGGATAGCTGCGTTGTGATTTGTCGTAATCAGGTGGAAGATATATTGCATATTTTCTGTCGCTATCGAGTATCTTACTCTCTAGTGTTAGAGCATCAAAGACTTGTCCCTGCTGTCCATTGGAGATGAAAGATATTATGACGAACAGTATGAATACGAAAGAACGGATGTACATATCTTTTTTATATTAAAGGGAAGATATGTTATTAAGTTCAATACTTATAATTGGATCAGCACTTATTCTAATTGTGACTTACTTGTGGTAAATCGAAAAAGTCACTTCGCGTTTCGTCCAGGTATTCTGAAATCAATTTGAAGTTTTCCTGATTGGCATCAAGATCCAGGTATTTATTAATGATATTGCTTTGTCTGAAAATCAAGATAGTATTACGCACATAAGGATTGATGCTGTTAGCGGCTACATCTGAAGTTGTATCCGAATAGGAGGGGACTAAGGTCAATGCGATCTTTTTAATATTCAGCTCTTTACCCATGCGCGATAACATCTCAATCGATTTAGAACGATTTTCTTTAGATTTTTCTTCAATGATGAAATAAGCTTTGAGGTGTTTTCCCCTGGCTATGCTTTGATCTTCGAGGAACTGAAGCCACATTTTTATTTCAGTCCAATCAGGGTTATTGCCGGCGAAGTACAATAGACCATGATATCTTCCATATTTACAAATTGGACAAGTTTTTTTGCCCTTGTCCGGACCCCATACATGATAAGGAGTAAAAGATATGATGTCTTCTCCTATTGATCGGCCTGACTCGAGACCGTTCTTTTTACTGTTGGGATAATTTGGGATATTTAATCCAAGTATTACATCGTGTTCAGCGACATGAGTACCATTTTTATCTAAAAGGCGAAGTACGCCGCTACCTCCCCGATTATGCATCTTTTTTCTTTCCTCTGTAGTCAAAAGGATATCATCGTCAAAGACGAGCGCATCAATGTAATATTCTTTATCGATGAAGGGCTCTTTAATTGAAAGGTGTATATGTGCTGGTTCGCTATTTCCGGGATAAGGAGCCGGGCGAAAAGTATTGATCGCATACGCCCCATATTCATCAGACTTAACCCAACCTCTTAAGTAACCGTGACTTCTGGCATCGGGATCAAGATTTGATTTATAGGTATACTTTCCATTTGTATCGGTATGATAATAATAAAGGATTACATCACTTGCGGGCGTTTTGCCATCATGCTGAAATATAGTACCACTTATTTGCAATTTTTGTCCTTCTTCAAGCCAGCCCGCACTTGTATCTGAACTGTTAATCTCTTGTGGCATTCCGATGTACATGAATTCCGCATTTTCGAAAGGGCCGCCAATAATTCCAGATTCGGAGGTCTGATTTGAAGATTTTGTATCAAGATCTTTTTGGCCAAAGCATCCTGCTATGAATATTAGGAAGAAAATAAATAATGAAAAATAAGTGTGCATTTTGAAATTCTTTGATACATCAAATTAAATAGTCAATCGGGCAAAACTTATACTCAAGGTAGGGGTAAATAACCCAAGTGGTTATAAATTATAGGCCCAGTGGAGGATTAGATGAGATGTGCCCATCTTGATCTATAATGACGACTCATTCTTAAGTTCTGTTCATTTGTGAGTGCTATACTATAATCTCCATTTTTTAATGAATGGATTTCTTTTATAAATGTTGCATTGATGATAGTTGATTTATGTATTCTCATGAAAACCTCCGGATCAAGTAGTTTTTCAAGTTCGGCAAGTCCGAAGTTACTCAAGTAATCCTTTTCCAAAGTAGTGATCGTCGTATAGGGTTTATTAGCAGTTATGGATAAGATATCTCCTAAGTCGACCCGGATCTGGCTTCCGCCATTTTGTTTTATCGTTAGATAGTTTAAGTTATCGGAGGCATTTGCTTTCGCAGGGTTACTACTTTCCCGTTTTAAATAGTCAAGTATGTATGGAAGTACCGTATAGAAGAGGGCTGTGATATAGAGATCATTGGAAATACTCGCTGTCAGAACGTTTGAGAAATAATGTGGTGTTGTATATATAAGATTACTTGTAAAGGTAACAAGAGCGGTAAACAATAACAGGTGGATACTCGTCAAGACGGCACTGAGTAATATCGCACAAAATAGTTTTATTACTAAGGACCGTTCTAAAATCCGCGTTTTGGGAAGAATATATGAGGTGCCTATTATTATTGGAATAAAAAGTAACCAGTATGAATTAAACAGTGCACATTCTGAAAAATAGAATCCTGTATCCCTTAAGTTCGCGAAGATATAATCCTGTGCGATAGTCAGCATAAAGATGAGTACCCAAAAGAGGATGAGCTTATTTAACGACGATCCATTCCGTGAAAATGATCGTTGATAAATTGCTCTAAGATTTTTTGTTACATGCACATATGTGAAGATAGACCAATATTCATGATCACAAAAGTGCGTAAAATGAGGAGCACAGCAAAAACCAAGTTGGTACATGTCTCTGACTGGAACTCATACATCTACAAGTCTCTGACTGGTACCTTATCTGGCTCGTCTGCAGACGAAAGATTGGAGCAGTATTCTTACCTTCCGGGAAAATATTTATAGCCTGCCTCAACATCAGGTTCTAATAGATCTATATGAAATAGTAATTCATTCTCTTGCGAATTATAATTACGTGCACTACTATACAGATACTCTTCAGCCTTGTCTACAATTCCTGCTCTTACTGGATTTTGATGAATATAATCGAGCTTTTGCCAAATAACTTTT
Organism: Saprospiraceae bacterium; assembly: GCA_029262975.1. Classification (GTDB taxonomy): domain Bacteria; phylum Bacteroidota; class Bacteroidia; order Chitinophagales; family Saprospiraceae; genus JAJRXG01. The sequence continues at coordinate 733 of JAJCYJ010000384.1, read as the reverse complement.
GGACTATATAAATCGATAGGATGATTATTATATGTCCAAATTTGGTATTTTCTATTTCCGCTATTCTTTTTTCCAAAATTTCGAAATACGTTCAGCATCCATTCTTTTCTACTTTCTCCAGACCCTTCTAAAAATTCTATAAACTTATGGGCTGTGTATTTCTTAAAAGCTCTAAGTATTTCAGATAAGTCAAGACACGAATTTTCTTTTAGCTTAACTATAATATGGATATGATTGGTCATAATGACGTATCCAAAGATCATCAAGTCTTTGTATTCTTGACAATACTTAAGGCTATCAACTACGATATCTCTATAGATTTTTCTGGACATTATATCTACCCAGCCGACGATGGTAAGTGTCAAATAGTTCAAACCTTTCTGATCGATGATCTTGTATCTTGGCATGAATTAAAAGTAAGGGTTTTCGTTTTTATTACTCGTCTGAAGACGAACTTGTTTTAGTACGAGTCAGAGACTCGTACCAGCGGTTACCTATTTTGGCTCGTCTGTAGAGGAAAGATTGGGCAGTTTTCTCATCTCTCAAGAGAATATTTCTACCAGACTTTATCTCAGTTTCTAAGCTGGTACAATTCTTTGACTGGTACCTATTTTGGCTCGTCTCCAGACGAAAGATTGGAGCAGTATTCTCATCTCTCAAGAAAATATTTCTACCAGACTTTATCTCAGTTTCTAAGCTGGTACAAGTCTCTGACTGGTACCTATTTTGGCTC
>JAJCYJ010000383.1 GCA_029262975.1 Saprospiraceae bacterium | reverse complement strand
CTGAAGATCCAGGTTTCTTGTCGCACTCGTACTCGTTGAAGAGCCATCATTCCAGCCAAGACTTATTCGAGTGATCAGCTTTTGAGTGCTATCCAGGTCAGCTTCAATTTTAGAATTAAACCTGTGATTATTATTTGAATTTATCAGCTGGCCATTCTGATATGTATCAAATCCACCTTGTTCCAAAATACTTTGTCTCGTAACTTCTTGTCTTACGTCATTTTTAATCCTGCTATAGAAGTAACTTGAATTTATTTCCAGGTTTTTGTTTACATCTACATTATAATTTAATCCACCGGCAGCAGTATTCACAAAACCATCTCCTAAACTGCTTGAAATGGGAATACCCGTATCAGAAGTGTTAAATCTACCTCCTCCACCAGAGGCGAGATTGCCAAGTCCGCCCATAAAATCGATATATTCCCGAAATGAAAAACCTTGTTTATTGACGTTATTGAGCATGCCAATCGCAGACAATTGGGTCTTCTGGGTAAAGCGATTAATATTAAATTTGCCATCATAGCGATCATCACTTCCATAACCTAAAGTGCTGTTCCCAAAGTAACCTGCCTTCTTTCCTTCTTTCAAAACCAAATTGATTGTCTTCGCCCGTTCTCCATCATCAATACCTGAGAATTGTGCCATATCAGAGCGCTCGTCAAATACTTGTACGTTGTCAACAATATCCGCCGGTAAATTTTTTGTAGCGATAGTAGGATCACTACCAAAGAATTCTTTGCCCTCAACTAAAACATTCTCCACTTCTTCGCCATGCGCCCTTATGGTCCCATCATCATCAATTTCTACTCCTGGCAATTTTTTCAAAAGCTCCTCTACATTATCACCAGCCTGAGTTTTAAATGCTGCCGCATTATATTCTACTGTATCATTTTTTATTCTAATTGGAATGTGAGATGCACTTACTATTACATTTTCTAAAGTCTCGTTAGACGTCTTCATCTTAATCTGACCCAGGTCAACCGATTCACTAATCGAGAGATTTCGATTAATATCATGATATCCAAGAAAAGTAATATTTAAAATATAATCTCCGGCGGGCACATTTTCTAATTTGAATTTTCCTTTTGGATTGGTAATAGAAAATCCAGCCATCACAGAATCCTGTTGCTTTAATAATAATACGGTAGCGAGCTCAATCCCGTTATTCAATGTATCTTGAATATTCCCTGTGACTTCATATTGTTGTGATAATCCCTGGTTGGTTACTGTAAAATGGATTAACAAACCAACAAGAACTCTAAAGATATTTTTAAACTTCATATCTAATTTCCCCTAACAACCCTAATTCCTCTTCGACCTCCGCCTTGTTCCCTCATTTCTTCCATTTTCTCCTTTCTGATTTGACGAAACTCCTCCCGAGAGACTTCTTTACCTTTACTTGGCACTTCAATGGAAGCTTCTTCTATGGGTGTGAGATCAACACTTTTGGCAATAATCCTGGTGTTTCCATTGTCGCGATCCAATTCTAAAATTATCCCGGGGAGACCGTGAAATAAACCAGGTCCATTACTTACAGGTATCTGAGGTGCAAACCATGCCGTCACCGAAATAGTGTCGTCAACAGTAGTCATAGCCTCCATCACCAGGTAATTTAATATTTGCTTTTTCTGTCCTGTTATTTTCCATTCATATTCTTGCAGCTCATCCTTAATGATAAAATCCTTACCCATCAGATTCGTCTTATCTATCGCCTGATTATTGGCAATATTCTTATATGTCTCACTATTTCCATCACCTCCACCACCAAATCTCATGCGCATTCTGAAATTTCCTCCATTGCCAGAAATATCAACATCTTCGGGACGCTCCATTTCACCATCTTTATAGTAACTCGAGACTTCATTAAAATACAGCTCCTTTACTGATTTTGCCTCTTTAGGAATGCGATCGCGCATTTCTTTTGGTATTCTGTCTGCTCTATCACCTAAATCGATTTTTACAGTCATATCATAAGTGATCAGGCCAGATTTTTGAGCTGACATTATGAAGGGAATAGAAAGTAGAAGAATAAGTAAAACTTTCATCATGTATGTTTTTTGATCATTGGATGATTCACAAGATAGAGGAATTTAAAAACTATATCAGTTAATAACTTCATTTTCAAACAAGAAGAATATATATAAAAGATATTGCATCTCTCAAGAAGGAAACATTACCAAAATATGCGATTGAGTCTTCAAATTGCATATTTTACAATTAACGTTCACGTCTCGTTTTATGATAAATTGGAATTAGAGAGGAGTGTTAAATTTGTCTTCGTCAGAATTAGACCTAACAGATATTTTCCAAAAAATTATGTATACCTCTGACAATCGATCTATTTCTGATCCCGGTATGGAGGGATTCGAGTGTTTCATTATATAGTAACATTAAAGAGTCCCTGCCAGGGTTAATGTTACTTTGATTAATGTTACGGGTTTTTGAGACTCTTTTCTTACTAATGAATAGAATGGTCAAAGGAAATATGTGTTGTCAGATTAAACCAGGGAATAAATTAACTTCATCCAAATTGTATTCAATAAATTGCCACCCACGCCCTGAATCCCTTATATGTCAGAATTTTAATAATCAAACATATAAGGGTTATGGCGCGGGGAGGGATTTTTTATACAAAGATACATTCATTTGAATTTTTTCTGAGAGCTGCAAGTGTTACACAAATCCTTCCTTTTACAAAGTCAAAATGTTGCTTTGGGGCCTGTTTTATTCTTTAAAAAGGGTCAATAAAAAATAAGATATCGAATGCTACGTGGGACTATTATCCTGCGGACTAGTCGTGGAAGGCAGCAAGCCCTGTCTAATCATTCAAACATACCAAAGTTTCAATCCTTTATACAACGTACAGAAAGTCCTGCCCCTCGATTATTGGTGGCCAGGTAGGCAGTGCTGCTTGTGAAGAAGAGACCTCGAGAATGGGTGCTGCCGACCGAAGTACTACTCCAATAGTGACCAAAGGAACCGACATTATGGAGCATACCATCGACATAGTGGCGGCTGCCCGCCACGGGTAACTTAAGTGGAGACATGAATGCACCAATAGAATCATTGTTGGGTGACCAGGTTAGTCTTTCTTGCTCCCACTCAGCATTAGTAGGTATCCGGAAACCTGAAGGACAAGGATTATTTTCTGCGGAAGTACCTGACCACATATGGGTTTCAGCAGGATTCAACCAGTTCGTAAATCCGATTATAAATTTACCACTCCAATCACCACTACCTGCCAGCCATGTGGTAGCTTGGGTAGGATAAGTGTCAGATATTGACACCTGATGTCCGTCCGCACCTCGTCCCCATTGATAGAGGTCTCCATAGCTGTCTGCATCTGTAGAATTGGTAGCCACCTGCGTAGCTCCGAGATTGCGATCGAGCCATACCTTGCCTGTGATCGGATTGACTACGGTGCCATAGTTGCCAACACTCTGGCCATAAAAGGTTAAGGCATCCCTAACGGCCAAGGTTCCGTCAGGCTGCTTCACCACTATGTTTTGTGCAGTATTATCTGTAGTCATTACAGTGATCTTCGCTTGCCCCACTACCTCCAAATTTTGTCCAATAGATAGCAATGGCATGAAGATTATCCCTGCCATGGAGATCGCGATATAAAGTGTTATTGATGTTTTCATAAAAAATATTCTTTATTGTTTTATTCCCATTTTAATATTTCTTAAATCAAATTAGCCCCAGTGTGCTTTTTAACAAACAATTTATACCAATTATCGCTGTATTTAAAATGTTATCCGCAGTATTGGTTCTTGTTATTTTATTTTTATGATAAAACCTCCCCTTTTTTTAGACTGTCCGAATAACCGTAATATTTAACCAGCATATAATGTAACTACATTCCGACTATCCCAAGCAAATCTCAAAACTTTCAAGATGACCAAGGGAACAATATAATAATGCGTCAGTCCCTCACTACAACATATTAGTGTACTTTGTAGCGACGATTATTAATTATCCTGGGACTTGTTGTTTTACCTTTAATCTACACCAATTCAACTTAGGCAACATAAGTGTTATCCTACTTCTTTTCTAGAAGTGTTCCCAGGAGCTTAAATACTCTTCCTTATAGGCATTGCCTTATTTGTTCATTCATTAAAAGTTGAATTGTGAGAAATATAATAATAATCCTTGCTCTATGTTGTCCCTTATTCATGAATGCTCAGAACATAGAAGTAGCGGGCCAGGTCAAGATTGACTCCATGAGCAAAGTAAACACGGCAGATAGTGTTGTTGTACGTCTTGCTGATGGCATATTAGCTGTGAGAGATGTCAGTTCGTTAGCTGGGGAGACCGGATGGACGATGATATCAGATACGACTACTACCAATAAATATGTAGGCATAGGTACAGATTCACCTGATGAAATGCTTCATGTCATAGGCAATCAGAAAATAGAAGGAAGAATAGAAATACTAAATGCTATCGGCGACTCTTCTGTATTTGTTGGAGTAAATGCCGGAATCAATGATGATGGGACGGATAATAAAAACACAGCCATCGGAGCGAATGCCCTTAAGACTAACACTACAGGGAACAATAACACGGCAAGTGGAAGTAGTGCCCTTTTATCCAATACTACAGGGGGATTTAATACGGCAAATGGAAGTAGTGCCCTTCAAAACAATACTACAGGGACAGGTAATACGGCCAGTGGTACGGCAGCGCTTATAAGCAATACTACAGGGTTCAATAACACGGGAAGTGGAAGTAATGCTCTTTTTTCCAATACTACGGGAAGCTCAAATACGGCAAGTGGTTCGTTTGCCCTTTTTTCCAATACTACTGGAAGCTCAAATACAGCAAGTGGGAGGAACGCCCTTTTTTCCAATACTGAGGGAAGCTCAAATACAGCAAGTGGAAAGAACGCCCTTTTTTCCAATACTGAGGGAAGCTCAAATACAGCAAGTGGGGTAAGTGCCCTTCAAAGTAATACTACAGGAAGCGATAATACGGCAAGTGGTTGGTTGGCTCTTTTTTCCAATACTACAGGTTATTCTAACACGGCAAGTGGAACAAGAGCCCTTGAAAATAACACTACCGGTTTTTTAAACACGGCAAGTGGAGTCAGTGCCCTTGAAAGTAATACTACTGGAAACGAAAATACGGCAAGTGGTTGGCTTGCCCTTCGAAGTAATACCGAAGGAAGCGATAATACGGCAATTGGAACAAGAGCCCTTCAAAGCAATACTACAGGGAACAATAATACAGCAAGTGGTTATAGAGCCCTTGCGTTAAATACTACTGGTATTAATAACACGGCAAGTGGAAGCAATGCTCTTTCATCCAATACTACAGCGAACAATAACACGGCAAGTGGACATAGTGCCCTTACTTCCAATACTACAGGGAACAATAATACAGCAAGTGGGGTAAGTGCCCTTCAATATAACACTACAGGTTTTTCTAACACGGCAAGTGGAGAAAGTGCCCTTGAAAGAAATACTGAGGGAAACTCAAACACGGCAAGTGGAAGTAATGCTCTTTCATCCAATACTACAGGGAGCAATAACACGGCAAATGGAGAAAGTGCCCTTCAACGTAATACTACTGGAAACTGGAATACGGCAAGTGGAAGTCATGCTCTTTTATCCAATACTACAGGGAGCATTAACACGGCAAGTGGAGAAAGTGCCCTTCAAAGTAATACTACTGGAAACTCAAATACAGCGAGTGGACGAAGTGCCCTTCAAAGTAATACTACAGGAAGCGATAATACGGCAAGTGGGACGAGTGCCCTTTTTTCCAATACTATAGGTTATTCAAACACGGCAAGTGGACATAGTGCCCTTCAAAATAATAGTACGGGTCATTCAAACACGGCAAGTGGACGAAGTGCCCTTTTTTCCAATACTTCTGGAAGCTCAAATACCGCAAGTGGATTCAGGGCTCTTGTATTGAATAAAGCCAATAGCCGAAGTACGGCAATCGGATTTGAGGCCATGAGTAATGCTGATGATCGAACTACAGGAAGGGAAACATATAATACAGCTGTAGGTTATAGGGCATTAAGAGGGAGCGCTATGGCAGCGGATAACACTGGACAATATAATACGGCTATTGGCGATCAAGCCCTTTTTTCCAATACTACTGGAATCTCTAACACGGCAAGTGGAGAAAGTGCCCTTCAAAGTAATACTACTGGAAGCTCAAATACAGCAAGTGGACAAAGTGCCCTTTTATTCAATAAAGCAAATAGTCGCAGCACAGCAATGGGCTATCAGGCCATGAAAAATGCTGATGATAGAACTACAGGAAGGGAAACCTATAATACAGCTGTAGGCTATGAGGCATTAAGAGGGAGCGCTATGGCAGCGGATAACACTGGGCAATTTAATACGGATATTGGCGATCAAGCCCTTCTTTCCCATACTGTGGGAATCTCAAACACGGCAAGTGGAAGCAATGCTCTTTCATCCAATACTACAGGGAACAATAACACGGCAAGTGGAAGTAGTGCTCTTTCATCCAATAATACTGGAAGCTCAAACACGGCAAGTGGAAGTAGTGCCCTTCTTTCCAATACTGAGGGTAACTCAAACACGGCAAGTGGACGACTTGCCCTTCGAAGTAATACCGATGGAAGCTCAAACACGGCAAGTGGAGCTAATGTACTTTTTTCCAATACTACCGGAAACTCAAACACAGCAAGTGGACATAGTGCCCTTTTGTCCAATACTATCGGAAGCTCAAACACAGCAAGTGGACATAGTGCCCTTCAATCAAACCAAGCCAATAGCCAAAGTACGGCAATCGGTTTTGGAGCCATGCAAAATGCAGACAATAGGACAGTAGGCAGAACAACCTATAACACAGCAGTTGGTTATGAAGCATTAAAAGGAAGTTCGATTGCGGCAAATAACACAGGACTGTACAATACAGCCATTGGTCACCAGGCACTTACTGCCAATACTTCAGGAGTAGGTAACACATCAAGTGGAAGGTATTCACTATGGAAAAATACTACCGGAAAGGATAATGCTGCGAGTGGTGCATCGGCTCTCTTAAATAACACAACAGGAGAGTTTAATACAGGCATGGGCAGAGATGCCCTTCGGGATAACACCACAGGTTCCAATAATACAGCCCTTGGTAAAGGAGCGAATGTATCTTCAGGAGATCTCATTAATGCGACAGCTATAGGCTATACCGCGATCGTAAGTGATTCTAATGCAGTCAGGATAGGCAATGGATCCGTTCTTAAAATTGAGGGAGCGGTTGCTTTTTCAGCCACATCTGATCGGAGACTGAAGGAAGACATTAGTCCTGTATCCTTAGGAATAGACTTTATCAATGATTTGAATCCTGTGCAATACCACAGGATCAAGAATACCCATGAGGATGTAGAAATGGGTGTGATCGCCCAAGAGTTATTAACTATATTAGTAAAACATGGCCTGGATCAGTCGGGCATGGTAAACCAGCCTAATAATCCGGATCAGTTCATGTCCGTACGTTATAATGACCTGTTAGCACCTATGATCAAAGCAATTCAGGAATTGAGCCAGGAGAATGACATTCTTAAGGCTGAAGTAAGACGCATCGATGCATTAGAAGCATCACTAAATTCGCTTAAAGCCATGTTGTCCAGTCCCGTAAATTCTGAAGAGGAATAAATAATGTTGCTTGGTTAGATAGTAAGGATCCCTTTTTTCTTACAAGAAGAAGGGTGTAAGTAAATTGGATCAAAAAAACCATTCATCCTCAATTGCTATCATTATTAATCCGCTAAGATTTTTTATTCTGATACTCTTTCCAAATTGGAGAATTAGGTTGTTTTTTTAGTAATCAACTAAAAGTAACATAATACCTTCCTTTTGTGAGACGGAGTTCCCAACAGTTAAAAGAAACGAGGGTTAAATCTAACTGCAATATTCAATCACTTCAAGAAAATCAATCGCCCTACAAGTCCCTTTGGGTGAATGCAATAAGATGCTAAGATCATCCTCGGCCAATTATTTTTGTACTTTGTAACGACGATTATTTTTTATCCGGGGGGTAATAAAGATTTCTGAACTCAGCCTACATCTATCCAACTATGAATAGTTAAGTTGTCTTGGATCACTCCTGACTTAAAATCGTCTCTCGGAGATTGAAATACTTGTCCTTTTAACTTTAGACTTTTTTATTATTAAAGATAGATTTATGAGAAGTCATATATTGACCTGTTTGGCCCTGTGCTGTCCATTACTTATGATAAGCCAGGATCTTGACATAGCTGGTAAAGTCAAGATCAGTACTATGGACAATGTTAATAGTGCTGACAATGTAGTAGTACGGCTGGCTGACAGTACATTGGCTATCATAGATGCAGACTCACTAACCCAATTCCAGATATTGAACATTTCCAATGATACCATATATCTATCGAATGGTGGTTTTGTAAAACTTCCAGCAGAAGTAGATGGAAGTATTACCAATGAAATACAAACCCTGTCCTCTGTACTAATAGAGAATAATGATGGCGGAACATCCAGGATTACAAACATTGCTGATCCAATGTCTGACCAGGATGCAGCAACTAAGGCTTATGTGGATCTTATGAAGAAAAAGATGATGGAGGACATTCTGAATGCTGGTCTTAATGGGATCGTAAAAGACGACGAGGGGAATGTATACAAAACCCTTAAGATAGGCGGTCAGGTGTGGATGACAGAAAATTTGAATATTGGTATGCGGATAGATGGGGCTAGTAATCAAGCCGATAATGCTGCCATTGAGAAATACTGCTATGATAATCTTGATATCAATTGTAATAAATATGGTGGATTATACCAGTGGGATGAGCTGATGCAATATGTTACTACAGAATCTGCACAAGGCATCTGTCCTTCAGGGTGGCATGTGCCTTCGGATGATGAGTGGAACGAATTAGTAGATTTTCTGGATGATAATGGCTTTGGGTATGAAGGTAGTGGCAATGATATCGGGAAGTCTATGGCTTCTACCTCAGGGTGGACAAGCAGTGCTACCCCTGGACATATAGGCAATGATCAAAGCTCCAATAATGCCAGCAATTTTACAGGACTTCCTGGCGGCCGTCGTAATTCCGGCACTACTTTCGACCTGTTAGGAGGTTACAGCAACTGGTGGACTTCAACGATGACTGACGCGACCAATGCAGAACAACTTCGGCTGGATTTTAACAATAGTGTTCAGCTTAACTTTTCAATTTCTCAGGATTATGGGTTCTCTGTACGTTGCATAAGAAATGAGCTTTCCATACAAGAAAGACTTGATTTAGGAGAAACACCAAAACAGCTGTACAATTCAGGCATTCCATTGGATTCACTATATGGCAAGACCTATGCAGGAGGTCTGATCTTCTATTTCAATACTATAGATGGGACAGGACTTCTAGCAGCACCCCCTATGTGGGATGGTGTGAATAATCCTGACCCTAGTGCTGAATGGGGATGTTTTGGAACACCCATCTCTGGTGCGGACGGTACAGCTATAGGTACCGGTGCCCAAAATACGGTAGATATTGAAGCTGGGTGTAGTACGGCAGGAATTGCTGCAGAATTATGTGCGAATCATAATGATGGCACCTACTCGGACTGGTTCCTTCCATCTAATAATGAATTGAACGAAATGTATCAAAAAATTGGAGCAGGAGCGTCTGTACCGAATACAAATATTGGCGGTTTTGCGGCTGAGTTTTATTGGAGTTCATCGGAGATCAGTGATTTCTTTGCCACGAGTCAGAGTTTCAGCCATGGTATTCAGTTGGGCAACGGTAAGAACGTCGGCGGTGTTCGGGTACGAGCTATTCGGGCTTTTTAATACTGACGATGAATGTCAGCACTTCGCCATTTATCCATTTGGCTCTTAATACCGCTAAGCAGTCGGTTTTTGAAAAGTGATGGCATTGTACTATTATTTACCAGTATTCTTGGGATGTCTATAAGGTATAATGTGCTAATCAGGAAAAATAATATTTAACCTTCGTTATTTGAGACGGCAATCAGTGGAGTAAAAAGAAAGGAGGGTTAAATGTAACCCAAATTATTCAAGAAAACCGAGCTTATATGGCCTCGAATTGGTGTATTCAGGGCAGGATTAAGTGAATTCTCACGGACAATTATTACCCACCAATGACGGAATTTCAGGATCAACATTTTATTTTTTGTCACTATATTAGTATAAATTCCGCGATTGGTATTAGAATATTATGTTCTGAGGTGACTCTATTCCAGACCGCACATGCCGACGGATGCAACAAAAGGTAGAGACTGATGTACTTCATTTTTAATCGTGACGAACGAGACGAACCCAAGTGTCCAGGAGTTAGAGTTACAAATGGGCAATTCAAGCCATGCTGTGGTCAATCCAACCGAGAACTCAGCACAGATATTTTAGCTAATGTCGTTTCTGACCTGGAAATTTCAACTGAGGACACGCACTGCGTCATAACAACGGTTCACGGAACATTCGCAAAGCATGCCTCTTGGATGCGTGAAGACAGCAAGCTTTGCCAGGCTTTGAAGAAATTGCCGGGAACAGCGTTACGCCGTTTCTGCTGGAGCGGCATCAACTCGCACACCGCAAGGCTTCAAGCAGGTTACGACCTTGCGTTGTATCTGCGTGAAGTGAAGAAACAATTTCCAGACAACACGAGACACTTCATAATCGCCCATAGCCACGGCGGCAACGTAGCACTCTATGCAATGGACTCCGAGTTGAATGGCAGCAAACTGGGCGACGACGTTAGCGGTGTTGTGACACTAGCCACGCCGTTTATAAATGTGCAGAAACGGTCGCTTCCCAAATTCGTTTTCTTATCGGTCTGGCTCACGATGCTTTTCCTGGCCCTGGTCAGTTTGGTCGCTCTATTCAAGCCAGTTGCTCTCAATTTACGCTCTCCTACGAATCAGGAAGAAATCAGCGGGGACGTAACATGGATATTTGACCTAGAGGGAAAGGGATTTGACATAGAGGAGGCACCCGATCTGCATTTTGAGTGGAGGCAGTTTCCTCCTGGTGACACAGGCATATGGAATTTTGCTACTCCAGCGGGCACTTCCCTGCTCCAGAATCCGGCTAGAATTGATACGCCGGCTAGGAATTTAAAGTTCATATGGAACTCCGAAGAGGTTTTTACTAGTAACCAGGACACGATGACCACGGTCCAATTCCGCATATATATCGACGATAAAACAACAGATTGGCAAATTGTCGAGGTGGTAAAGGAACAAAAAATCTCAAGAAAACCTTACAATCTAAGTAAATCAAAGTCATGGAATCATATAATTTTCGTAACAGTAATGTTCCTGGTTTGGCTGGCTTTAACCGTTGCGTCGACGTTGTTCTTTCGTGGGAGAAAAGTAAAGTTGAAGCAACTGTTTCAGATACTGCGAGAACGCAACTTTCAAGATCAACCTCACACTGACAAGGTACTGAAACCACTGAAACCTAAAGGCCTCAATCCTAGCAAGTTCCTCGTGATTCGACCACTTGGTGATGAAGCGAACATGGGTCTTGTCGTGCCTCAATTTCTATCATGGGTGCAAAGCCGAATTTTGGGAGTTTTGCAGGCATACTACGACTGGTCGTTTAAGATTTTTGTAGGCGGCCCACTCCATATCTTCACGTTCCTGAAGCTGGCGTTAGCAATCATTCCGGTGATTTTTTATACTCATTTTTATGGGGCATCCGTTGCAACCCAATCAATGGACACTGTTTTGATCTTGACACAAGATCCTCTTGTGGGAGGAGTAGTGGTAGTGATCCTGGGATTGTTATTTCTTTCCGTGCCGTTTGGTCTCTTGTCTCTGTTCTTCCTTCTTAGTCTCATGTTGACATCATTACCGTTTGGTAGAGACGCAATGTTCTTGAATCACTTCGCATCAACCACAGCGGAACCAGCACCGGTTGCTGCTTGTCCCGTACAAATCTTTCATGGCGAACCAGAAGGCGGTGTGGTGAAGCCTGGTCTCGCTCACAGTCAGATCTACGAGGAAGACGTCCCTATCGCCCAAATCGTCAATTGGATTAAAAGTCGTTCAACTGCATGACAACTACGCCTGAAGTACTAGGTCTCTTTATGTTAAACAAAACCTTCGTTTTTCTTTACTAGGATTCACACAATTCATCCTTGATAAATTGGAGGACTCTATAGAATTCTTGAAAAGTGCGGTGGACAGTAACAAGAATAAGCTAGATGCAAAAAATATATTCATAGCATTTATGAACATAGGAATTCAAAACTACAGAATATTAGCGGCTGTGTAATTACAAAAGTGCCAGATATTCTAAACTTAAAGCAGTCTCTTTTCAACGAGAAGCAACTATTGACAACTTGATATATTTTTGGACGTTAAAATGCTATCAAACCATTTATGATGTTTAAATATCCGCTAGTCTTCTTTATTGTATTAGTTTTCTCTTTATCGTGTAACAACGGAGCTCCTAAAACCGTGGAAACTGAAATCGCTCCCAAAATCCAACCAGAAGCACAAAAAGTGGAAAAAAAGGAAAGAAAAAAATCAATATTGTTTTATGGAGATAGTCTAACAGCAGGATATGGACTGGAAGAAGAAGAGGCATTCCCTGCCCTCATCCAGGATCGGATCGACTCCCTTGGGTTAGATTATGAAGTAATTAATGCCGGCTTAAGCGGTGAAACGTCTGCAGGAGGAAAAGGCAGAATAGAATGGGTGCTCAATCGACCTGTAGATGTGTTTGTACTCGAACTTGGGGCGAATGATATGCTCCGGGGTCTTAGTATTGAAGAAACAGACAAGAACCTAAAAGCAATCCTCGATAAAGTAAATGAACTGAGCCCAGATGCAAAAATTGTTATAGCTGGTATGGAAGCTCCGGCAAATATGGGACCCGAGTATAGTGCCCAGTTCAAAAACATATTTGCTTCCCTCGCTACCGATTATAAAGCAGCACTGATCCCCTTCTTGTTAGAAGGGCTTATGGGATCGCCAGAACTGAGTATTGGTGACAATAAACATCCCAATGCGGAGGGTCAAAAGATAGTACGAGAAAATGTTTGGCGTATAATTCAACCGCTTCTAATATAAATCTCCACCCACTACAGTCGAATTGTCATTTTATATTATCAATTCATGTCATACGACTTCTACACGATACATTAGCCCCTGGCATGAAGAAATCTATCATATCAATGGCATAGATTAATTAATTTTGGTATTTTAGATGATTATTTAAAGCCATCCTTAGGTTTACATCAAACGAATTCAAAGGTTGGCTTACCATGTTCATTAAGTTTTTACAGCACAAATTGTCTTGCATTTTCAGCATGAGGTTATTCTCTAACCGGCATTTTGAATTAAACCTTTTCCTTCGTTTGTCAATTAGATTTCATTTATCTATTAATGATGATCACGTTTTGAATTTCGAGAAACGATCTACTCAACACAGCACTGCGTCTTTTATTACTTTTCACATTCCGGGGTTTCAGCCAAATCAAGATTTACGAGCAATCACATACATCTACTGTCTTCAACCAAATATTGCATATGACATTCAGAGACATCGCGTACTACCCCTATTATGAAAAACAAAACATACTTCACGCTACTGTTAATCACAATCACA
>JAJCYJ010000382.1 GCA_029262975.1 Saprospiraceae bacterium | reverse complement strand
AGATGGACAAACAATCATCTCTATGATGGAGGGCAATTATCCGATGAAGAACAATCGCTTAGGGATTTTTATAAACGTCTTCTCAATTTTTCAATTCAAAGTGATGCGCTTACAGGAAACTATCGTGATCTGCATAATTATAACCTTCGATCTACTCCTGGTTATAATAATCGGGTTTATTCATTTGCGAGATGGAAGGGTAACAAAAGGTTAGTGATCGTTTCTAATTTTGATGTCGAGCATACGTATAATTTTGAAATGGCTATACCAGAAGATATCAATGCCGAGTGGGGTTTAATGGATGGACAATACAACTTGTCCGACCAACTTTCTCCAGGTGTCAATGGACAGCTAACAATCGTAAATGGAAAAGGACTCATGCCAATAAAGTTAAATCCTTTGGAATCCCGTGTTTTTCAGGTCAATTGATTACAATAAATATAAAATCAATATTCATTTTTCAATAGAAGGCCATACAATTTATAATTATTGTATAAATCCTTTGTAATCAACCACTTGCGCTCCCTCCATTAATGGATTATATTCATGCAAATTTACTATTATGGCTTTCCATTTGTCATACTCTATACGCTGGAAAAGTAAATTTATATTGCTCTTAATGTTTTCTTGTACTCTTTCTTTATTCAGTCAAGAACAATTAGAAGTTGAGGGACTTGTACATTCTAAGGTTGGTGGATTCAAATTTCCGGATAACACAGTTCAGGGTACTGCTGCTGCAAAACTGACTGGAGAAGAAATCGCCCAGGCAAGAGGACGTGTGACGGCTTCATATACTTCTATATCAGGAGTAAACAGTGCTACTGAATTTGATGTACTAGGAGTTAACTTTGTTGAAGGGCAAGTCAGCAATATTGCCAGTTTTGGTCTTGCAGAAATCACGCATGATATAGATGGGGCCACTCTGGCTCATTTCATGTTTGAGTATGCCAGAAGATTTAATGTAGTCAGGGTCAATCTTTCATATTTTGATGCGAACAACGTGAAATATTTAACGATTAGATTAAAAGGGACTGTTGCGATCGACGAATTTGCTCATCAAACAGTGCCTTTTTCCACAACTTCTTTTGGGCATGTATTTTCGATGAAGATAAAGTACAATCAACTTGAGATAAAAGATGAATTAAACGATAACTGTAGATGTTGGGATGTAAACACAAACGCTGCATGTGCTTGTCTCTGAATAACTACTTGTTATGGCTTCTTATAAAGCTACCTTACAATTTATTGGTCATTGAGTAGGAATAATTCCTAGTCACTATCGACTCTTGACGACCACGGACCTTCTATAGCAACGGTTAGCCCTGGTCCCTGGATATTGACAAATAAAGTCTGCCCATCAGGCGAAAAAGTAGCCCCCGCAAATTCGGATTTATAGCCTACATTATATGCTATGTGATAAATTTTACCGGCTGGAGTAACGCCGACAATTCGAGGGGTGTCCTTATCTTCACAAATAACCAAATCTCCATTTTTCGCAATTGTAAGATTGTCACAACTTTCGACAAGATCAGAATTATTGGGTTCTATGAAAATTTCTAATTTCCCTGGGTTATTTATCTCTTCCGTGGTGCCTTCGAGTTCGGAAGGGATATATCGAAATATTTGGCCAAGTCCTTTCTCGCCTCCATTGGTGCACGCAAAATAAAGTTCATTTTGACCAAACCACATGCCTTCTCCTCTCGCAAATACTGCAGCACCCAATTCAGCACCGCGATACCTAAGATCATCGTCCGGTGATTCGATATCATCTATGTCTAACCAGGAGACCGCATATTGTTTTCCTATAACCATTGAATAACCTATCTCATCAGACCAATTTCTTGTATCAAAAGTATTCATGTCCTTAATGGCAAGGATTTGAAGCGAACCTCCTTCAGATAATTTTCCTGGAGTAGTAGGTATAAATCTATAAATCAAACCATCCGGGCGATCCTCAGTCTGATATACGATACCCGTGCCTGGGTCTACACAAACAGCTTCGTGGTTAAATCGACCCATTGCCTTAAGAGGAATCGGATCAAATAATTTGATATGAGATGTGGCAGGTACTTCAAAATTATATCCATGATCTTTTTCCAGTACCGTACCTGCTTTAACCGTATTTTCTTCACAACTTATCCAGGAATTCCAGGGTGTCAAGCCTCCGGCACAATTTCTGACAGTACCAGCAAGACTTAGCCATTGCCGTTCAACTGTTTTGCTTGCTTGATTATAAACCATGGTTGTGGTTCCCCCAAGACAAGGAAACTTCCCGCTGCCAAAATCATACAATTGCTCGGGCTGAAGGTTCTTAACGAGTTGATTTTCAATTCCAAAACCTCCATTTGAGAAATCATTAGGAGAGACTTCATGATTTCTGATAATAATAATTCGGCCATTTTCTCCTTTGAAGGTCGCCATCCCATCTCCGGCGCCAGGTACAAGAAAGCCATCTGACATGGTCTCCCCTTTCTTTGAAATGATCTTATAGGTAAAACCTTCAGGAAGATTCAGAACTCCTTCGGGATCCTCTATCAGAGGGCCATACCCGGGCACAAGTAGATCATGTGTATTTAGTTTTGTTAACCGGGCAGGATCTTGTATCACAGGAATAGCAGAAATAAATGATTTCAATCCCCAAAAACCAGCACTTACCAGCCCTCCACTTAGAACAAATTTCCTGCGTTCCATTATTTATTTTTTTGTTCTGAATTTTGTTTCCTAAATCTGTTCCTCTTATTAATGTTTTCAGAAAGTCTTAAATCTACAAAACACAATTTTACTTTTTACACTTATAAATATCGCGATTTATAAGGGGACAAGATATCTGAATTGGAAATATAAAATGAATTATGGAGAACGAAGGGCTTTCTTTCTCTGATTATTCAATTTCTGTTTTAGATCTAGATGTACATTTTGATACGTTGGGTCATCAGCGAGATTATAAAATTGTTGTACGTCCTGGTTCATGTCATATAATTCAGAAGTGCCATCGATATATTCAATATAAGCCCAGTCCTTAGTCCTTATCATGGCACCCTTTGAAGTTACACTGTACGCTGCTTCACGAATGGCTTGCTTCTGGGCATTCATAATAGGTTGGAGACTATACCCTTGTAAATGAGCTGGCTGATTTAATCCGGCCAGTTCACAAAGAGTTGGATAAATATCGATTTGTTCTGATAGTGCATCACATTTTTGATTCTTAATCCCGGGACCCTTAATGATAAGAGGGATACGGGTTGACTCTTCGTGAAGACTCAACTTTTGCCAAAGATCATGCTCTCCTAAATGATAGCCATGATCACTTGTGAAGACGACTATTGTGTTTTCAGCAAGATTTTGTTGTTCCAATATTTCTATTAATCTTCCCACTTGACGATCCATGAAAGCAACCGAAGCATAATAAGCTTGTAGTACTTTTTTTTGTTTCATTTCTGCCGTAATTCCAAATGATAGTGACGTGCGTGTAATGCCCATATTCGGAATATCATTCTGATCATCTTGTACACTTTCAGATAAACGCAAATCTGCAGTATTGTGAGTTTCATAATTTGCAACAGGGGATACGAGCGGAACATGAGGCCTAATATATCCTACAGCCATAAAAAATGGTCTGTCCTCTTCTGGATTAAATGCCTGAAGTAATTCAATCGCTTTTGTGGTCGCCTTATGATCAGGTTGATCAGCACCTTCATCGTTTAATTGAATAGAATAAAATGCAGTTCCAAAACCCAAATTATAATGTTTGTCTTTATGAAACTTTAAATTTTCATTAGATAAATGCTCGTGCGTACCGGAGGACATCCATTCCAAACCTTTGAAATTATATTTAAAATTCCAAGATGCCGCGTGATCGGGACCATCCACTCCAGCCGTGATATCACCGGGAACTCTCATATGGAATATTTTTCCTAATCGATAGGTGATATATCCATTTTTCCTAAAATGTTCTGGCAAAGAAGGATTTCTTCCCATAGACATTTCAAATTTACTGCTGTGTCCATTACTCATTATGCCTAACTTCTCGGGATACAACCCTGCCAGCAGCGCAGCTCGTGATGGGCCGCAAACGGGAAATTGACTATAGACTCTTGTGAACATCGCTCCTTGCTGCGCCAGTTGATCAATATTCGGTGTTTTACATTGATCACTTCCATACGCACCTAGCACTTCTGCGGACAGATCATCTGAAATTATAAAAAGAATATTGGGTCTATCAGGAGATTTGGTAGTAGTAACAGAAGAAGTATTGCATCCGGCATGAAAACAACTAGCTAATACTATGAAAATTCCTTTTAATGTTACATTATAAATACTGTTCTTCACAATGATTAATTATAATCCAGATCCAATATAATCAGGATTTAATTCAGTCGGAATTGGCGCATTTGTCCGATGTAACCAATCTTGTAAAATTATCATTAATTCATCTCTTTTTTCGACATGAACATCGGACAGATCTTTGGATTCTGAGATATCAGTTTTCAAATTAT
>JAJCYJ010000381.1 GCA_029262975.1 Saprospiraceae bacterium | reverse complement strand
TGTCCCTGTCAGTGCAATTCCATATCCCATTACTCCACAACCAATACCTGCAGCAAGGGACGCAAACATAAAAGTTATATTACGGGGATCATCCAATACTGTTCTGAACCTGATAATGGAAAGAGCCCCGAGAATCCCCAGGCCGATAGCCACACTTTCACCAATCGCTTGCATTACAGTAGCCGCTACGATTCCAATCAGTGCCAGTGATTGAATGAAATGAGCCTTTCTGTAAATACTTTTTGTGGTGTATTCGTAGGTGATGGCAATTATGGAAGAAAGGAAAAAGGCAAACAAAGCAGTGACCAACATGACATAAAACGATGGAGTCGCTGGGTTATAATTCAAAAGTTCTATATCAAACATTCCTGTAGTGTCCTGTTAGTAATTGAAAAGTGTATCTTTTTTTGATCTTTATATGAACGGCCTATATGTGAGAAAAGCCGCCATTATACGAGCGATTGAACTTTTCGAAATTAAAAGTGCATAAATCTGACAACTTACGTCAATTGCCGCTGCTAAAAAAATGTTAATCTATGATAATTGTCGGTTAAGATGCTCACCTGAATCTTTTGATTATTAATCTATTGCTAACTTTATCAGTCTTCATTTCGTTTTATACAAGGAGAGCCTAATTAAAATACAGATAACTTATGACTGTGTATCAAAAATTGCTAATTCCGACCCTGTTCATTTTTTTATATAGCTGCGAAAAAGTTGATGATCCTGCTAATAATAAGCCAGATGTTCCACCGGTCGATATAATCGTTCCAACAGGCAATGAAAAATATTTGAATGAGGATTCTGACTATATCTATGATCAGACTCAACTACACACTTTCGAATTGACACTTTCCGATGCTGCTTTAGCCACTATTGATGCCAACCCCGCAGCAGAGCAATACGTAGAAGGAAGCCTGACATTTGAAGGGGAGACGATCAGCCCGGTCGGGATACGGTATAAAGGTTCGATAGGTGCTTATGTAGGCTGTGTCTCTGGATCTGATTGGTCAAATCCATCCGGACGAAAGACATGTACGAAGCTTTCTATGAAGGTTAAGTTTAACTGGCAGGATACAGACGATAAGTTTTACGGTATTAAAAAGTTACAGTTTCACTCCCAAAACCTCGATGCCTCACAGATGAGAGATCGTCTTGGGTATTGGCTGTTTCGACAGATGGGTGTGCCCGCCCCAAGATCAGTTCATGCCAGGCTAATTATTAATGGAGCATATACCGGTCTGTATGCGCTTGTAGAGCAGGTCGATGGAAGATTTACCAGGGAAAACTTCGATGATGGAAAAGGCAATGTCTACAAAGAAATATGGCCGATTAATGCAGATGGAAGGGCTCATAGCGAAGCTACATATCTGAATAAACTGGAAACAAACGAAGATGAAAACCCAAGTGCTGCTATGATCAAAACATTTGGCGAGGAAATCTCGACTTCCAATGATGCCACCATTAAATCTGTCATCACTAAATGGATGGACATTGACGAGATCATGGCCTACGCCGTTGTAGATCGCGTTATAAAAGTAGATGACGGACCCTTTCATTGGTATTGCGGGGGTGGCTGCACTAACCATAATTATTACTGGTACGAAGAACCGACGCAACAAACCCTGCATCTAATACCCTGGGATCTTGATAATGCCTTTGAGAATATTGTAATACCTCGTAATCCGGTTACGCCCATCGCAGACGACTGGGGAGAGATTACCAATAATTGTCTCCCTTTCCAATTTGGATCTTTTAAGCTCAGCCAACGCTCAGCAGCCTGTGATAAATTAACAGCAGGCTGGGTGCAATTTGATGAAGAATATAACCAGATGATGACCAAATTTATGGAAGGCCCTTTCTCTGAGGCAATTGTAGATGCACAATTAGATGCGTGGTCTGCTCAAATTAGAGCCGCTACAACTGAGGCTAATCAGACGATAAGTGATGCTATCACAGTGATTGGATGGGAATCAGCTATGAGAGAACTCAGATCGAGTCTTCAATTTGCAAGATCTAAGTAAAATGAAGAACAGATTATGATATCCATGTCTACCATTTGTTTACCCAGGTTATTATGAATAGCACCAGGTTTATCATATGGGTAGTCATTCTTTTAAGTCAAATAAGTCTCTATGCTCAGACAAATGAAGGGACAGAGTTTTGGTTTAGTTTCCTGGAACATCGCAATCCGGGTCTAAATACAAAGGTGGTCATGATTACTTCCCGTTTCAATACTTCAGGGATAATCACTGCTCCTTTGGCAGGATATTCTCGATCCTTTACCGTCAATGCTAACCAGGTTACCATCGTTGAGTTACCTACATACGCCGAAACTATCGGCTCGGAAAGTATTACCAACAATGGATTTCGGGTCCAGTCCAATGATCTTGTTTCAATTTATATTCACCAATATCACGAATACCGTGCAGAGGCAACAGTTGTTCTGCCGGTATCAACTATTGGACATAGTTATTATGCCTTAAGCTATGCAGGCTATTTTACGGAAGGTCAGCTGTTTCCATCTGAATTTGCCGTAGTAGCGAATGAAGATGATACGAGGATAAGCATACGGTTGTCCGCTAATACCCAGGCTGGACGAAGGAGGGGTTCCACATTTGAAATTACACTGAATGCGGGAGAAGTCTACCAGATTCAGGGTGCTGAAGAAAGTGATGATTTATCAGGTTCATTTATGACTTCCGATAAAAATTTCTCACTTTTTTGTGGCAATAAGTATTCAGCGCTCAATTGTTTTCGTGGAGGCAGGGATAATCTACTGGAGCAAGGATATCCGATTAGTACCTGGGGGACAAGATTTGTTTCAGTTCCATTTCAAAAAGGGATAAGAGACGTCTATAGAATATTGGCTTCTGAAAATAACACCCGGGTCAATGTCTTTTTTGAGAATGGCACGGAATCTAATTACCTGATAGATGAGGGGGAGTTTATAGAATTTGATGATGCCCGAAATTCATACATAGAATCAAACCGACCCATACTTGTGGCTCAATATATGAACCAGCTTGATTGCGGTAATGGAAGTACCGGTGACCCATCCATGCTATATCTGAACAGCATTCTGCAAATCAGGGATACTGTGACTTTATATAACTCTTCCTTTCAAAATATCCTCGAGAACTATATAAACATTATCACCAGGACCGATGATATTCCTAATATAACATTCGATGGTCAGTTGTTATCCATTGTTGCACCAACTATCGAATATATAGGTCGCAATAACGAATTTGCTTCCGTTACACTAGCTGTTAATACTGGTGCTCACACTATTATCAGTGAAGGATGTGGTGTGATAGCGAAGGCTTATGGTTTAGGTATTTATGAGTCCTATGCATATAGTGGAGGAGCCAGATTTACAAAATTGAATGCCAGTCCTATTCCGGATGGTGGCTGTCTGAATGATACGGTCTTCTTTGATACGGAGCTGCCAGCTGACAGATTTGATGTACAATGGGTATTTGAACCTGGAGATACGGTCCGGGAACATCAATTTACAAGGATGTATCCGAATTTAGGCAGTTATAATGCCGAGCTATTTATCCATGATAAGTGCTTTGACCTGTTTGACACGTTGCAGAAAGATCTTCAAATTACACTAAGACAATCAGTGGCAACAGAGCCCCTGGACCAATATTGTGCGGGTGACACCATAGAATTTTCTGCAACAGATGTAGCCATGGCTTCTTATGAATGGACGGGTCCGGAGGATTATTTTTCAGAAGAACAACATCCGAATATTGTTGACGCTCAACCCGAAATGTCAGGGATTTACCAAGTGATAGGCATTGTCTCCGGATGTGCTACTTTTCCTGCCGAAGTAGACCTTGATATTCGTCCAAGTCCTCTGCCGGACCTTGGGTCGGATGCGGTTTTTTGTCCTAAGGACGAGATGAATACTGTTATTTCCCCGGGTGACTTTGCAGCTTATCAATGGCAGGATGGCAGCTCGGAAGCAAATTATATAGTAGATGAAGAAGGCAGCATTGAAGTATTAGTCACTGATGAATATGGATGCATGGCTGTTGATGTAGTCAATTTTATTCAGCAATGCCCTACGGTATTCTATATACCCAATATCTTCAGTCCGAATAATGATCAGATTAATGATCATTTCGGTGTGATAGGTGAAGATATAATCAGCTTGGAGCTGACAATTTATGATCGCTGGGGAACAGAAATCTTCAGGACTACAGATGAGCATAATTATTGGGACGGCAGACATCAGGACAAGAATGTAGCAGAAGGTGTTTATACATGGCTACTCCAGTTGCAAGGGTATGAAGAAGATGGATCTATGTCCTCTAAGTTAAGTCGAGGAAGTATTACATTGATCCGCTGATAGTTAACATTGGAGTCACCAATGTTGCCGCCTTAATTACAACCTGAATAAAGACGCCAAAAAACCTCTCCTGACTTTTCAACTGCTCCATATATTGCCTTTGATATCAGACTAAACAAATCCCACTCAATTACCCTATTTTTGCGTGCATTTTGGTGAAAAGTAAAATGTTATGGAGCGGGCAGATAAATTAAGAGGATTAAAAGAGGCAATAGTTGACGCATTCAAGGATGTATTTAGTCATGATATAAGCTGTGATGAATTATCCCTGACTGAGACGAAGAAGGAATTTGAAGGGGATTTCACGCTGGTCGTATTTCCTTATACCAAAGCACTTAGAAAACGACCTGAGGAAATTGCTGAATCACTTGGATCGTGGCTAGCAGAACACAAACCCACCTCAGTCTCTGATTATAATGTAATTAAAGGATTTTTAAATTTTACCCTGCCGGAATCATTTTGGTTAGGTACAATGGCAACATTACAGCAGGAAGAAAATCTGGGAATACCAGCAAATTCACTGGCACGTGTTGTTGTCGAATATTCAAGCCCCAATACTAATAAACCCTTACATCTTGGGCATATACGCAACATTTTATTGGGTTGGTCTACAACGAAAATCCTTGAATGTGTAGGCCATGACGTGTTAAAAACGAAGGTGGTCAATGACCGTGGGATCGCTATTTGCAAAAGCATGCTTGCCTGGCAGTTGTATGGCAACAACGAGACACCGGAATCAGCCAATAAAAAGGGAGACCATTTTGTAGGTTTGTTTTACGTCGAATTTGAAAAAAGATTTCAGGCGGAATATAAGTTGTGGCAGGGGACAACCGAAGCACAATCTGTATTTGAAGAACGGACTAATAAGGAACAAGACGAAACTTCATTTTTCAAAGCATATAAGAATGAATATTTCAATAAGTATAGTGATCTCGGAAAGAGTGCAAAGGACATGCTTATTTTATGGGAGCAAGGAGATCGGGAAGTCCGAGATCTATGGGAGACGATGAATAGCTGGGTATATGAAGGATTTGACAAGACTTATGCCCAATTAGGGGTAGATTTTGACTTCAAAAATTACGAATCCAGCACCTACCTTTTAGGTAAAGACATCATTGAAGCTGGTCTTGCAAAACAGACATTTTATCGTCAGGATGACGGAAGTGTGTGGGTAGATCTGGAAGATCGGGGTTTGGATAAAAAGATTTTATTACGCAGCGACGGCACCTCGGTCTATATGACCCAGGATCTTGGGACGGCCCGGATGAGATATGAAGAGACAGGTGCAGAAAAGATGATCTATGTGGTTGCGGATGAACAAGACTATCATTTTCAAGTCTTATTCGAGACTTTGAAAAAGTTGGGAGAACCTTATGCAAATGGGCTTTATCACTTGTCTTATGGTATGGTTGATTTGCCTGGCGGGCGGATGAAGTCAAGAGAAGGTACGGTGGTCGATGCTGATGATCTTATTGCAGAAGTAATCAAAGAGGTAGAAGCTTCCGCAAATGAACGCGGAGAATTAGTTGATCTGGATGAGTCAGAGCGACAAGAGACTTATCGGAAAATTGGATTGGCAGCACTGAAGTTTTTCATTTTGAAAGTCAACCCTAAAAAACGCATGGTCTTCGATCCGAAAGAATCGGTAGATATGCACGGACAGACGGGGCCATATATACAGAAT
>JAJCYJ010000380.1 GCA_029262975.1 Saprospiraceae bacterium | reverse complement strand
AGGTCTGAGTTCTTTCCAACCGCTCGCCAATTTGGAAATTCAACTGATTATCTATATCTCTTGACGATACACGAATTCAGACATGTACAACAATTTGCCAATGCCACCCGCGGTATTACTAAAATAGCTAAACATGTTTTGGGCTCCTGGGCTTGGGGAGGAATGATGGGCACTGCTCTTCCACGTTGGTATTTTGAAGGTGATGCTGTGATTGCTGAAACGGAAAATACAGCCACCGGAAGAGGACGTCTACCTTCTTTTAATATGGAATACAATGCCCTGTTCAATGATGACATAATTTATGATTATGAGAAAGCAGGAGCTGGCTCTCTCAAAGATTTTGTACCAGACTGGTATGCTTTAGGATATAATATATTATCCTATGGACGCCGTGAGTTTGGTGACGATTTGTGGACAGATGTGGTCGATGATGCAGTCCGCTATAAGGGACTATTTTATCCATTTAGCCGAAGTCTGAAAAAATATACCGGGCTGTCAACCACTGAGATGTATGAACTTGCATTTTCAGAAATGGCTAAAGGATATAAGTCTCAAATTGAGTCTCTTAATCTGAATGAATTCAGCCTTGTAGGAGAAGATAATTCCAAGTTTGTTTCGCACGCTACTTTGCCTAAAATTTACAACGGAGATACCATACTCGTCCGTTCGTCTTATGATGAATTGCCGATTGTGGTCTCTATTGGAGAAGACAACGAAGAGACAAAATTAACTTCTATAGGGCGACAAATTGATGGCTTATATGCTACACTTTCTTTAGGAGGTGATAATCTGACATGGGCACAACTAGCATATGACATCAGATGGAGATACAGACAATATAATGATATTTATATATTGCATATTCCAACTCGAATCAAAAAAAGATTAACACAAAAGAAAAAATATTTTGCACCTGCTTTATCTCAAAATGGAAATCAAATTGTTGCCATATTTGTAAATGCTGATTTGACGCAAAGTGTTCATATACTTTCGGCTAAAGGCGGGGCAGTTTTGAAAATAATTGAGCTGGCAAATTTCTCCCAATTGGCTCATCCTTGCTGGATTGATAATGATCAGATTGTTCTGGTAGGATCCAGCGACGAAAAGAGCATGCTTGTTCAAGTAAACATTCAGAATGGATCTATTTACCCACTGACCCAAGATGCTCCACATCAACTTTCACATCCTATCGGGGTTGGTAATGCAGTACTTTATTCATCATCGTATAGTGGGATAAACAATATTTATAAGGTCGATGTTACAACCAAACAAATCTCTAAACTTACCGACGTTGCAGTAGGTGCATTTCAACCTTATATGTCTGTGAATAGTAACTGGTTGCTATATACAGAATTAGAAAGTACCGGAATCAAGACAAAAAGAACCAAACTTAAAGAGTCAGATATTATAAATTATGAAATTGACTTAATCGACGAAAATTTAAATAGGAAGGGTGTAAACAATAATTCAATTATATCTAATGTTCCAGATGCTAACTTTCAAGTTTCAAAATTCAACAAACTATCAGGCCTGATAAATCCCCATAGTCTTCTTGCAGATTTTACGCATCCGGAAGCGAGTATAAGTTTGCTTTCAGACAATGTTTTTGGAACATTGAGTGGTAGTGCCGGAGCCACTTTTAATTATAATGAAAATGATTGGACCTATTTTGCAGAATTTAGATATGCGGCTTTATTCCCGATTATTAATTTAAGTTTTGTACATGGTAATCGTTCGGCTCAATTTTTTAATTTCAGTGCGCTTACAGATAGCACAACTGTATTTACAGCATTCAATCAGAAATGGAAAGAGAATCGTATTACAACAGGTGTCACCCTGCCGTTAAATTTATCCGATGGAAATATCAATAGCAGTGTTACATTCAGTGCGAACTATCAACGAACTAATTTGAATATTGAAAGCAACTTTGAAAACGATAATAATTTTAGAGACACCTTGCCTTCGACAGCTTTGATTGTTCGGACCCATGATTTCCCTATCAGTGCCGGAGGTTTTTCAACCTTAGATTTTAGGTTGAATTCGTTTCTTCTTCAAAGACAAGCCAGACTCCATCTTAAACCAAGAATTGGAATTGGCTTTGGAATGAGATATCGACATAAACTTGGAGGGCACCTTTCTGGGGGACATGTGTTAAATGTAAACAGTACCATTTATTTGCCAGGATTGGCTTCGACACATTCTTTTAATATGGCTGCTGCTTTTCAAAAAGAATCTGTTCTTGACAATTATCGGTATACTGACATTTTTAGTTACCCGAGGGGATATGATTTGTCCCTTCGCCGTGACAGATTTTTTAAATTTGAATTTAATTATGCTTTACCGCTGTGGTACCCTGACAAAGCTATTGGACCGTTAGCATTTATAAAACGCTTAAAAGCAAATGCCTTTTATGATTATGGTCGAATCTCATATGATACTGATCCTTTTAGTGGAAGTAATAATATGAACTCTTTTGGAGTAGAATTGGGGCTGGACTTTCGCGCACTTAGATTGGTAGAGGTGGATGTTGGATTGAGGTATAGTTATTTACTGAATCCTGACCTATCATCCAATGGGA
>JAJCYJ010000379.1 GCA_029262975.1 Saprospiraceae bacterium | reverse complement strand
AACTTCCTTAGATCTTCCCCAGAGGGCCGTCACCATTATTAAAACAAAATATCCAAGAACAATAAAGAGATCAATCATTAGGGTGGAAATATACTCTGATTCTTAAAAGAGTAGGGTGAGACTTCCTCAAAAAAATCAGATCACAAGATGATCAAGATCGGTCTTTAAAATCCCTTTTGCCCATTAAAAGCACTGATCATAATAATTTTCACATGTGTTTACAAGGTAAGAAGATGGGTATCTTCTTACCTTGATGAAATGAAGAATCGATTAAAAAGTATAAAAGCTGCGATTATAGGATTGCGAATAACTGCAGCAGAAGAACCAAACTTCAGAGTACATATAGCTATATCAGCTATAGTTATAGTACTTGGTATTATAGTAAAGATCAGTCATACAGAATGGTTAATTCTTATTTTGACAATTGGGCTAGTCTTAGTCAGTGAAGTGTTCAATACTGCAATCGAAGACCTGTGTGATTATAATAATAAGGAGTTTGATGAACTGATCGGAAGAATTAAAAATATTTCTGCGGGAGCGGTTCTGACTTCTGCGATCATTTCATTTATCGTCGGATTAATTATTTTTATACCGTACTTCATTTCACTTTGAGGTTTAGATCATAATATTTCTTAATCACAGGGCGTTTTTATCCCACTTGATTTTACTTAATTTAGACCTTGCACTGAATTCATGTCTATTTGTAAAAAAATACAATTTGGTATTACAATAGTGATATGCCTCAGTTTGATTCATTGTTCACCCTTATTGGGTCAGCACCATCTGGATCCAGTTTTCACAAAATTTAAGGGAGCTGTATATCAATTACCTTTTGATTCTTTACCCTTGGGTTATAGACCATATGTTGAATACCTGGTACCCGCCAAGCATATAGTGTGGGATGAAATCCTGGTACGGGAATCAATTTCTACCACACCATTCCCGGAAGTAAAATATAAAGTGCTTTTTGGTATTATATTTCGGTCTACAATAACGATATTGGAAGATGGAAAATATGAATTTATCCTGGCTAGTGATGATGGTTCCAAGCTCTGGATTGACGATCGACTTGTCGTAGATAATGATAAACCACATCCAATGAGAATTGAAAGAGATACGCTTTCTCTCCGACAAGGTTCATATCCCATAAAACTGTGGTATTACCAGGCATATCCTAATAAATATGGCATCATGTTTTCTTCTAATTACATTGGCGCTCCAACATTTGTGACTAATGAACCAATTGTATGGAACAGTGATATCTTATTTGATTTTGACAAGGCAGATTTAAGTGTAAGGGGAATTCAATTGTTAGATAGCCTGGTATCAATTAATGAGGTAAGGCATCTCAATGAAATTAGAATATTAGGGCATACGGATAATACAGGAGATAAGAATTACAATTATAATTTATCCCAATTAAGGTCACAGTCGATTAAAAATTACCTGGCCCAAACCAATTTATTAAATGAGGTCAATCTTGTAGCAGAAGGTTATGGAGAAGATAAGCCTCGTGTGCCTAACACAACAGCTATCAACAGGGCTAAAAACAGACGTGTCGAACTTATTATGAATTAATTCTTAGTAAAGTAGTCAGTGATTATAATTTACTTCGATCAAATCTATAAATCTTGGCAATTCCATATTTCCCTTCATTACCAATATAGAGTGACCCATTCTTATTGAAACATATACCTTCGGGCTGTGCATGAATGGCATTATCCAGAAACTGTACGCTAAGAATATTTGAATGTTGATCGATGATAATTAGCAATTTACCGATACTGGAAAGTAAATAAAAAGAAGAATCAAAAGGGTGCTGTGCTATGGCCGAGGGAGCAAAAGATGTAACGCGTTTGACATATGACTTAAGATCTTTAGAATTTGCATATGCTAATTGCACAAATTTAGAAAGTGCCTCATCACTTATTTTTAACAAAGGATCTTTAGCGCAACTGCCATCTTCAATATTCAGCGCATAGACTACTTTTGTTTTTTTAAAATCCTGATCACTGGATATTTTAGATTTCCCTTTACAAGCCATTAGAAGTGAATTTGTATTTCGATCATACCCCAGTCCTTCTACATCGTTAGCTTCTCTTAACTCTGTTCTTAAGAGTTCGCTCCCACTAGTCATACTATCATTCTTAATATATATATGCCCATTGCTTTTTAGAACGTAAATATTATCTCCTACTTTTTCAATTCCTTCATAATCTCCCCTTTTTCCAAAATCAAAGGTGTGCACTATTTTACCACTTGATGGATCGAGATGATAAATGTTCCCCTTTTCATCATTTACTGCTAAGAGTTGATCTTTGTCATGGTCGTAAGTGAGACCGGAGATTTCTTTTAATTTATACGACAGAGTCAAAATGAGATCTGGCTCATTTACTTTGTAATGAATAGTGTCCGGATGCAGATTAGTTGGATGACTTGCATGCACTTCTGTGCTATTTCGAACCTGTTCTTCCCGGAGTACTTTTATTTGGCTCTTATTTGTATCGTTCTCAATTATTAGCTGTCCTTGGTGAGCATCTGTATTTCTAGTATTGTTAGATGAGGTCTTACTTTCGCAACTTACAAGAACATAAGTCAAACAGATCCAAATTAGCATAGCACTTTTAATCAACATAATTAACTATTTACGAGCACCTTCACCCAGGGGTGTTAATGGCATGTTTTCGGATATTTTGTTTTGGATTATTGGCAGCGAACAGGTCTTGATTCTTGGGAGGACATATTTGGCAAATAATGAACATTCCTCAATATGGGGATATCCTGAGAAAATAAATGACCTGAAACCCATTTTTATGTAGCGTTGAATTTTTTCAAAAACCTGATCAGGGTTACCGACAAGAGCAGCACCACAACCAGATCGGGCTCGCCCTATTCCAGTCCACAGTAAGTCTTCAGCAAATCCATCTGAGTCGCTGCGATCACGCATATCTGATTGTTTTTGCACACCTAATGACTTGGCATCCAGTGCTCTATTCCTAATCTCTGCTCCCGAATGTTCATCGATACCTGACATTAGTAAAGAAGCGGCTTGGCGGGCTTCAGATTCGGTCTCTCTGACAATTATGTGAATCCTCAGGCCAAAGTCTACTTTTCGGTTATACCCTGCAGCCAGATGGGACATTATACTCATATTATGAGCAAGATTTTCTTCAATTTCCGGCCACATGAGATAGACATCACAATGTTCAGCACAAAGATCAACACCTGCCGGAGAGTAACCACCAAAGTAA
>JAJCYJ010000378.1 GCA_029262975.1 Saprospiraceae bacterium | reverse complement strand
ATACTATCACAAAATTACCGAAACACCCTCAGGATAAAATGCGAGATATTTTTCGATTTTTTGCCTGGCCTTGTCTGACCACTCGGTGTTAGAAAGAGATCTGTAATTAAAATGAAGTCTTGGCTTCGCTCTATGATTATGTGTAGATAATAGCAAATCAATTGTTTTTGTATGTGGGTGACGAAATAAAGCGCCACTAGTGGAGATCAAATAATTGCGGCAAGACAATTTTTTAAGCAGCTCTTCGGTGATGTTATTCATGCTTCCGTGATGCGGGATTTTAAAAACATCAAGTGCCATTTTAGATGCCTCATTTAACTCAAGCCACCGTTCTATTGATGTTTCCAAAACAACTGGATGAGCATCTCCTGCAAGTAAGACTCTATGTCCTTCGTAGTCGGCCAATAAGACAATACTGCTCGCATTGGCTGCACTTGTATCTGATCCAAACTTTTCAGATCTACCACCCAGTACATCATCTGCCATATCTAATCCATCATCATCTGGCCATTCATATTGTTCATCATCCTCAATTATTTCTTCATCCCCCAGCACATCTCCAAGTGGTTTTAATCGCTTGTTTTTTAGAAGCTTATCACGTAAGGATTTTTCATCACCATGTTCAACTTCTGCCAATACCAACTCATCATCCCAGCGATCTTTAAGTTTTAATAGTTCTGTATCTGTCGGCCCCATCAACGTTAGATTTAGATCTCCGCTTAAAGTAATCGAAGGAAACTGATCTTTGTCTAAATTGAATCCTGCATAGGAGTTGGGCAAATCCAGATTGAGAATATTAGGAAGATTCATCGTCTTTTTATATTCTTCAATAAGTAGACTGAGATATTCGCCATGTATCGCACCAAGGGGGGCTCCTATTGGATCCTCTACATAATTTAATTCCTTATAACCATTGAACCATATTCGTTTGAATACGACACCAAGAGCAGGGGCATCTTGTAATAATCGAATAACTCCTTCTATATGATCGCTGTCAATATGTGTGATAACAAGAAGTTCAAATATTCTTTCGCTTTTAGGCAGATGAAGCAGTCGCTCCCGTAAATAATGATAAGTATGACCTGGCCCGCCATCAATAAGCAAACGGTACACTTCACTTTTCTTTCCCCATTCTATCCAAAGACAGTCACCATGGGCCGCAGGTAACATTTCAATCCTGAACATATGTTAGTTTAATTTTGGTTCGAGTTTCCAATCTGCATCACCTAGTGCGATAACGCTCAAGGCTATGAGATAACCCTTTAATAACATTCGCCTTCTTATTCTTCTTAGCAATACACCAAAATGTTCATCTGCAGAAGAAACATTAACTATTTGACGTACTAATTCCCGGGCAATTGGTGCTGCATTTCGGCCATGGACCTTTGACAAAGTGCCGACCACAATAGAAGCCCTGTTTTCCTGAAATCTCCGTGCCATACTGGCATAGCCAAAATCAGTACTTTTGTTAGTTCGACATCCCAATAATATAACTATTGGACCTGGTTGATCTTTTTTCCTGGTCACATAGATAGAATTTAAAGCACCTCCTTTTAATTCATTTCCTCCTATTTCTAAGAAATCATGTCCTCCTGTAGACTCTTGATGTGGTAGGGCGACAAGCAAAGATGGAGAATCAGATTCTATTTTTTCTTTCCACTTGGCCCAGTTGGGCGCTTCAAAAGCTTGCGTTTGAAAAATTTGTTTAAAAAAATCTGAGGTATTTTTATGATCAACAGGTTTTACGTTATTGCTGAAACCATATAATATGTTCTTTGGAAATCGAAGCATTGTCCTACCCGTTGCAGGTGTCTCCAAAATTGTTTGCTCGTCATTCACATCATCTTCCTGATGACGCTCAATTATTAAACGTAACGACCAAAAACCCAATGGGCAAATGATCTTCGCTTCACTCAATTCTTCATCCGTTAATTCAGACGAATGTTTACAAGTAGGACATTGATCGAGATCACTTTCCAATGCTTTTTCCCAACCGTCGCAGATTTTTGCATTATCTGTAGGAAATCCCCGGTCATATACAAACTCAATCGGTTGAATATAGTCTGACGATGTATTGGTTACCTGGATCAATTTCGCATCTCTTCCGATAAATCCAAGCTGTCTGTGTAACTCATGTCCATGACTGGCAAGTTTTCTAAATATATCAAGCACTTCCGGAGCTTCAATATCTAATCGTGGAGATTCTTGATCTCCCCGTATTCGCGCCCTGAGGAGACTGCTTTCAGTATTAAATAATTCAGTATTTAAATATTGTATTGCCTTGTCAACCTTTCTTAATGGCTCGGTCTGACCTTTTTGGTACCCAAAAATTATAGTTTCTTTCTCACTCATAGTAAAAGCCAAATCCACGTCAGATGTCCGTTCTAAATTTATAACCTCCCTTCTTTTAATTCGGGATCGAACTTGAATCTTCGCATCCGTTATATCTTCTTGTGCACTTTCTACACCAAGCACATTGATGGATACTTCTTCAAAAATTCTTCCGTGGTATAAGAAAGCCAAGTGCAAATTTTGAAAATCGTCATCCGAAATTCTAATTGTAAAAAAGGCACTTGTGCTTCTGCTATTTTCTTTTGGCAGGTGTATGGAATGGTTTGCGATTGGTACATCCTGGTATATCAATTGTGCCTCAAGCATAATGCCGCCTTCGGGCAATTTAGTCG
>JAJCYJ010000377.1 GCA_029262975.1 Saprospiraceae bacterium | reverse complement strand
GACCGGTATTACTAGCAGAAGATGGAGATCTTTATATTATCGACTAATTAAATCAATTTCAATGAATAGAATAAAATCATTATTTAACCTTGAAGGAAAAGTTGCCATCATTACTGGGGCCAGCAAAGGTATTGGAGAAGCAATGGCCAGAGGGCTGGCAGAGTTTGGAGCTAAAGTGGTTATTAGTAGTCGAAAACAGGAGGCTGTTGAAGAAGTTGCCCATTCATTTGTAAACGACGGACTTGAAGCTATAGGGATCGCATGTCACGTAGCCGATGAAGGACAGCGACAAAATTTAATCGAAAAGACTATTGAACATTACGGCCGCATAGATATCCTTATTAACAATGCTGGTACAAACCCTTATTTTGGCCCGATCGAACAAATGCCTATGGCGGCATATCAAAAAACTATGGAGATTAATCTCAACGCTCCTTTAGAATTAAGTCGTTTGGCATACCCACATATGAAAAAAGTTGGTGCCGGAAGTGTGATACACATAAGTTCTATCGAAGGACTTCATGCTACAGCGGGGTTTGCTGCATACAATTTAAGCAAGGCAGGACTAATAATGTTAGCCCAAAATCAAGCGGCGGAATGGGGAAAAGACAATGTTCGTGTCAATGTAATTTGCCCAGGACTTGTTAAAACAAAATTGAGTGCTGCGTTATGGTCAGATGAAAATAATCTGAAAAAATTTAAACAAAATATTCCTCTCGGCAGAATGGCTATGCCGGATGAAATGGCCGGACTTGCAGTCTTTCTTGCCAGTGAAGCTTCAACATATATGACTGGTTCAGTCCTTGTTAACGATGGAGGTATTCTTCATGCACCAGTAATGACTTAAATAATTATTCAAAATGGAATTACATAGTTTTTCTCTCGAGATAATTGACCACGTCGCACACCTTGCCTTTAATCGCCCGGAGAAGTCTAATTCTTTGCACAAGGATGCCTGGTTGGAATTGAAGAGTGTTTTCGAACATCTTGATGAAAATCCGGAAGCTCGTGTCATTATACTATCCGGCAATGGCAAGAACTTTTGCGCAGGTATCGACCTTTCTCTGCTCATGGATTTGAGTAAACATGATAGTATCAATTGTGAAGGACGGAAAAGAGAAGAAGTAAGAAAATTTATCTACCACCTGCAAGACTGTATCTCTGCCATCGAAAAATGCAGAAAACCTGTCATTGCTGCTGTACACAGAGCTTGTATCGGAGGAGGAGTCGATATCATATCGGCGTGTGATATAAGGTATTGTACTGATGATGCATTCTTTTGTATTAAGGAAATTGATATGGGATTAGTCGCAGATATAGGCACCATGCAACGACTACCTAAAATTGTCAATCCTGGTATTATGTCAGAATTGGCTTTTACCGGAAGAAATGTATATGGACCGGAGGCAAAAACAATTGGACTTACCAATCAATCTTATGAAACCAGAGAAATTATGATTGAAGAGGTCACAAAAATTGCCAGAACTATTGCCTCCAAGTCCCCGATTGTAGTAAGAGGCACAAAAGAAATCCTTCGTTATACGAGAGATCACAGTGTCGAAGATTCCCTCAATTATATCGCAACCTATAACGCTGCTTTTCTCCTTTCTAATGATCTCAAGGAATCATTCACAGCTCAAATGTCAAAAAGAGATGCCGTTTATGAAGACTAAAATTATCGTTAGAGCATACTATTTTAAGGAATGAGCTTCAGGGGACATTAAATGAAAACAGAAAGATGTGTATTTTTTTATTACCTGTTTTTCCGTTCGTCCTAATTGTAGAAATCGATCAAAAAAATATAATAAGATACCTTTCTTCTTGATTACATCTTAACATTAGATGTGTGTGTCTATCTTAATTTTATGTTGCATTAAAATACCTATTTGCGTTGCTCTTTCCTTTGCATTTTCGGCCACAGGACCTATATAAAGAGAATCAATTGTCTGATGCCACAGTTTTAGCCACCGGGTAAAATGCTCAGGCTGCATTGGTTTTCTTCTGTTTAGAACTATGTGTTTTATCATAGGATTGCCCTTATAAGTATTAGTATCAAATAATAGAGAATCCCAAAAATTTATAATTACAGGTAGATGAAGATTGAGGTCTGGTATTACATCTTCTGTAAAAAAGCCACCTATGAGTTTATCTTCCATTGCGAGCTTATAAAACTTGTGTACAATTTCTTCCATGTGATGTCTGGAAGAAATATCTTTTTTAGTACTCTTCATATTTTTTTTTGAAATAGATGAGTACAAAGATATCGGTCTTCTCTTTTAGGGATGTAAATCAAATTATATAACCTTAGAAGTTGCTTTACATCACATAAATCGAAAATCAGGCTTAGGCAACTTCTGAACATTTTTATTATCATGAATACTTCATTTTTTAAAGTTTGTTTTTTAGCACTAATCTCATTTGCATTTGTTAGCCTGATCACATCGTGTAGTGAATCTGATGAACTCGAGTTAGTAAGTGTGGAAGATTATGTAGACGAGGCCATGTTTGACATGGAAGCTGCAGGAAAAATCGGCAGGAACGGTTGTTTTGATATTGTTTTTCCGGTAACCATTATCTTTCCAGATGGATCATCTGTCAGTGTAGACGATTATGATGCCATGAAAGAAGCCCTTAAGACCTGGAAAGAAGCTAATCCAGACGCTGAAGCAAAACCTAGTTTTGGATTTCCTTTAGAGGTTATCTCTGAAGATGGTGAGACCATTACGGTTGATGATCGTGATGGACTTAAAGTACTTAGAAGAAAATGTCATAGAGCTTTTCACGATCGCCCATGGAGACCTGGACATAGATTACATCATTTGTGTTTCAAACCTGTCTTCCCATTATCAGTAGAATTTCCTAATGGATCAATTCTGGAAGCGGCGACACCGCGTACATTGAAAAATGCACTTAGAGCATGGAGGAGATCAGTAGACAATCCTGAATCACACCCTGTTTTGATCTTTCCAATCACCATCGAATATGAAGATGGAACCTTGGTGGAAGTTGGAAGCAAAGAAGAATTAAAAGAGCTTAAAAAACAGTGTTATGATGGGGAATAATCCCGAAAAATCTAAGTAGCATTTGTGGATTAATTCATCGGAGTAATTTATATCCACAGTGTTCAAGGTAAGCCCTGAAGTGATGTTAATAGCCCATGATTTCCAAGGATTAATCCAAGGAATCATGGGCTTTTTATTTTGAAAGAACATTTAGGAGGATGGCGCTTGATTCCATTTTAACGGAGAACACAGTTTATTGATGTCCCAGAAGATCTTTATTCAAAAATTATATACCCACATTATGAGACTATTAATACCTTGCCTAGGAGACAATCTTACCACAATGAAATTCATCCATTTAATTCTTTCGATCATTTTCCTTTCATTCGCGATCGTTCAGTGGAATGATCCGGATTCATTTATTTGGATCTTGGTTTACCTGATTATTTCAATAGTTGCCTTTATGGCTATTTGGTCCAGATATTTTTATTGGCCAAATCTGATCTTTACCCTGACCCTTCTTATTTCCCTTTTGTTTTATATTCCCGATATCACAAACTGGTTCGAAGATGGTATGCCCAATATTGCTAGTTCAATGAAGGCATCATCTCCT
>JAJCYJ010000376.1 GCA_029262975.1 Saprospiraceae bacterium | reverse complement strand
CCTAATCCGTCTTTGCGTGTGATATCTGTAAAGGTTTTTCCATCATAACGGCTAATACCACCCTTTATAATAAACCAAATATTTCCTGTTTTATCTTGAATCATGCCGCCCGCATAATTATCGCCCAAACCTTCTTTCTCCGTAATATTTTTAATCGCTTCCCAATGCCCCTCCGGCAGGTGAACATCATAGCGGAAGACCCCGTTGTCTTGTGAAGCAAACCAAATGTCTCCAGTGTTGTCTTCCATTATATCTTTAACATTAATAGGAGGAAGCAAATCAAATAGCGAAAAGCTTTGGCCACCTGTGCTATCCGCAGATGGGATATATTGAAAAACACCGCAAGCCGTGCCTACCCAGATAGTGCCGGACCTGTCTACAAGCATACTTTTTCGCCCAATCTTGATATTACTCAGGCCATTTTCTTCATTATAACTTCTAAAGGTTTTTCCATCATATTTAATAGCTCCGTGGTATGTTCCAAACCATATATTACCATTCGTATCCTCAGCAATGGCATGTACACTATTAACATTTTCAATGTCTCCACTATTATTGCCACGAAAAAACTCAGCTTTGCTGTAATATTCCAAAGTTTTTCCATCATATCTAACTACGCTCTGACCAGCCGGACCGAACCAAAAATCCCCTTTTGAATCCTGAAAAATGCTTCTAATGTACTGGCTGACAAGACCCGAGTCACTGTAAGGATTATGTTGGGAAAATAATGGGGGCGGCGTTCCTATAATTTCTGGGCTCGGTTTTGAGGTATTAGCCTTGTCCTCAGATGAGCTTGTGTTCACTTGGCCAATGCAGGAATTTATAAACAACCCCGCTAAGGTCAAAAATATAATTAGATTGTGAAAATATTTTTTTGTCACTTTCCTTTGTTTTTCTTGCAATTATAATATGTTCGTAAAATGCTATTAAGTCTCGTGTTTATAAGACGCATATGCATGACCCATATTCCTCACACATGCCTGTCAATGTCGGGTATCGTCTATTTTTTCATGTAGGACATAATTAACAATTCAGTTTTCATGCAACTACAATTTTCAATTTACTTGGTAAATAAATATTAAAATAATATTTACTCGATTAATCAACCTTGGCTTATTTT
Source organism: Saprospiraceae bacterium (assembly GCA_029262975.1). Lineage (GTDB taxonomy): Bacteria > Bacteroidota > Bacteroidia > Chitinophagales > Saprospiraceae > JAJRXG01. The sequence goes on along the minus strand of JAJCYJ010000376.1, from coordinate 3,404 downwards.
TTCCTAAATAAAAGAGCCACAATTCCAATTCCATTCAACGCAAGCGCAATAGAAGATAAGTTGTATTCACTTTCAATAAACTTTGATGCTACCAGAAGTGAAATGCCTAAAGAGCAAAAAACTAAAACTATTAATTCTGCCGTAGTAAATTTCTTCTTTTTTTTCATTCTTAACGATTTCATTTTTTAGATTTTAAAGTTTAAAGTCACAAACTTTTACTTAACTACTATATTAGATCGATTCGATGGGAGTTACTTTTATTTTTTGGTGGTGTACGACGGTGAATTAAAACCAATCGAATACCGATCAATGTCGTAAAGTTAGTAAGAATGTCGTAATCTAATCCCTCTGCAGCCTACATTCATATCCTAATTTACTTATTCAACAGAACTCAGTTTAACAAACTCCATTTTTATGGATTTTTTCCATTCTATTTTGTCAGCACTGTCAAATGATATTGGAAATATTTTTTCAATTTTTCTGACATTCATCTGTTTGTCCAGAATGATGGTTTTCGGATATCCTCTAATTCCGATTCCTTTCAAGTACTCTTTTGCATCAACAAGGTGTTTATAGTTGAATTCATTGTTCTCCAGGAATTTGGAAACTTCTTCTGATGACTGAAATGTAATAGCGAAAAAGTTTATATCGAGACCATTTAGCGCTGATTTTATATCATTTAGCAACGGAATTTCATCTATACATGGTGAGCAGTTCGTAAACCAAAGGTTAAGTAGTGATGGTTTTCCATATAATGAAATCGATTTGAATTGCTGTTCACCTACAGATTTAAGAGTAAATTCTGGCAATTTCTGATCTATAAGATTTTATATAGGTTCTTTAGCAAATTGATCAAGAATCATTTTTCTTAATTGATAAATTTGCAGAAAGTCCTGTAAATAAGCTTGACTTAAACACAAAAAAGAAACTGCGATAAGAATGCATCGACTGAAAATTCTAATTGTTGCCATATCAATTTCAGATTTATCCTTTCATTTATTTCATTGACTATAATGCATCGGTGATCTCTGGAGCTGATGGCGAAAGCCCTCCACATATAACCACGTATCATAATAAGCTACTTCATTTGAAAGAATATTTAACTCGAATTTTTTGAGCACAAATTTTTTTTGATTCATCTCTACATTTGAAAACCCAAAAGCATGTACCAATCCGCTTAACGGTGGATATGCTGTCCAACCGCCATTCGCATCGTTCTCTGAACATGACGTATCCATGAGCTCATACACTGATTTCAAAGATTTCACCAATTTGTTTGTCTATAATCCTGGCTGTTTGTTCAGCTTGATATTTGGATGTAGCTATTAGTCTCTTCTTTAATTCATTTTCGATTAGACTGGTGTCGTAAACAACTAAGTCTACTGAACTTTCGCTGACATTTGAATAATAGCGTAATTCATCTAATATCATGTTTATTGTATTGAAGGACTTCGCTTTGATCGTTCTATTTGTTATAAGCAATTCGTAGATATCTGCTCTTATCGTGATTGGATTTTCCTCTATGATTTCTACGTCATTGTACTTACCTATTATCTGGATTAGCTGATCTGGCTCAATTGAATTTTCGCTTTTTAGCCCAGAAAAGGGTGTGTCATCTTCCCCATTTATGGTAAACATATATATGATTTAATCTGGACTTACATGAATTGTATCAGAAACTTCTATTACAATAAATTTTTGTTGTCTGTAGCAGCAACTTATGCCAGAGAAAGTCATCAGAAGAATACTCGTTATTCGTGCCATTTGTTCGTTTTTAGATGACAATAACGCTACCATGTGCAAGGGTGGTCCAATTAGCAGAATTGGCCGATATATGGTTTGTTCTGCTCAGTTTTCTTTTTAATGAGATTCAAATTTAGCAAAGTCTTGATTATCTATTTCTACTGTATGAAATCCATTTGTGATTAATGATTTTTCTATATTAAATCGTTCTTTCAACATTTTATAATATTGAGCGTCAGCCAGGCTTGGAGCTAATATCCCAATATAGTCACGATCCTTTTTGCAATAATGATTATGTAAGTGATACTTTAGCTTCCACCCTCTTTTTAATTCTTTATCTATTTCTTGAATTATTATGGTCGGTTTAGGAGGCCATTCAGTATCACTCGATCCAAAATATACCTTTATTTTTCCTTCTTTTTCATTCTCTGCTATAAACCCATGAAATTCAGTAGGTCGGCTAAACAATGGGAATCTTCCTATTTGGTAGTTTAGTATTTGGGATTCAAGGTAATTGATTCTTCTTATTTCACCTACTGCTCCAGAATGTACTAATAATGCATTTATCCTATCTCCATTTTCTTCATTTTCAATTAATGATTTTTCCAGGTTTTGCACTGATTCTTTTTGGATTGCTGATTTATACTTATTATCACCTAATTCAAATTTTATAGAATCTCGATAAAGTTTTAATGCTGTTATATGCCCTAATTCAAATTCCCATAAGTTCTTTTCATCATCTAATTCCCAATAAAACATTTCTTCATTTCCGTTTTTGTGTAATAATATTTTATTAGCTTCATCTATTGATAGGTCTTGGTAAACCTTAGAAGTTTCGCAGCCGGATGATATCACAATCACCATTAATGTGAATGTTAATGTTATTGAAATTAGTTTATTCATGTCATTTCGTTTAATGCCCATTACATAATTGAGCAGAACTGGTTTATACCGGTAACTAATAATAACGATCCTTCCAAGGCAAAATTTCTAAATCATGCATGCGCACGGCAAATACTCTATAAATATTAGTCAAAGTCGATTACAAGCGATTACGAACAATTATAATCGTTTGTAATCGGCTATATGCACGTTCCTGATATTTGAATAACCAAAATACGTATTTTGGCCCAATTCATTTAAGCCTATAGCAGTGAAATTTTTGATACTTACCGTTCTATAGACGAAAAGGGATAGCGATGGGTTAAAACCCAACGCTTAACAAGAAAGGCTCCTTCAGAGCTTGGATTTTGGTTCAAATTGAAATGGCCTGTTGCAGTCATCATTTCCTTGTAAGGGAAAATATTCCTAGCGAAGGGTTTTAACCCTTCGCAATAATGACATATTTAATTAGAGCCCTGGAGGGGCGACAGACTAGCAAAATTTATATACCCTTTGTTGACACTTCCGAAGAAATCGAACAAAGATCATTATCCAGATTGGTGCAGTTAAGAATTTCGTTTTTCCAGTTGTCATCATTAGGCAAATGATTCCCTCGCCTTCGCTATCTCCTACATGAATACTTCGGCGATCAAAGCTCCGGTGAGCAAGGAAAAATGTTACCAATTCCTTTCAAAGGAAATGGGTGATAGTCTGTAGATGTGCCGTGCAGCATGCGAGTGTGCATCGGCATGAAGCCCGCTGTCAAGTGATACTGCAAT
>JAJCYJ010000375.1 GCA_029262975.1 Saprospiraceae bacterium | reverse complement strand
ATATGTTCGGACCACCTCCTCCCAGTGTCGATGCTATCGCCTGGGTCGGCCAACTACAATGGATAATAGTAATACTTGCATTCGTTGTCGATAAAAACCGAACCACATAAACTACCTGGTCAAGGGCACAAAGCGAACTTTATCAATAGCTTTATACTTTAGTTTGCCATTTTTTTGCTTCGTTATCAAAGTGAGCGTTTGCACCTTGTTTTCAGGGCCCAATGGAAGTATTAATTTACCACCAATTTTTAATTGACTGATAAGTGGTTCAGGTACTACGTCTGTAGCAGCACTTACAATTATTACATCATATGGTGCTTTTTCCTTGTAACCATTAAATCCATCTCCCGTCTGAACACTGATATTTTTATAACCAAGAGTCTTTAACAATTGCCTGGCCTCATTGCCAAGTTCTTCTATAATTTCTACGGTAATCACATCCTTTGCCAATTCACCTAAAATAGCTGCCAGATAGCCTGATCCAGTTCCTACTTCTAACACACTGTGTGTCTTCTGGATATCAAGTATATCAAGCGTAAGGGCGATAACATAAGGTTGCGAAATTGTTTGTTGATTGCCAATAGGCAATGCCTGATCTGCATAAGACAGATGCCTATATTCAGGAGGTACAAATAGATGGCGCTCTACCTTCCCCATCGCCTCAAGAATAGGTGCATTATCAACGCCCCTTCCTGCTATTTGCTCCTCGATCATTGTAGACCTGTTCATTTGATAATTTTGTGCATGAATCAAAGAAGTTGAAAAGAGGCCAGAAATGAGTAAAATAAATAGAAAAGCCCTCTTACAGAATATGCTACTCCCAGGTTGCATTACATTTGACAATAGTTGAAAAGATGTTATAATTTGCCGCATTTTACATCTCGTACTATCCTAGTAACAAAAAAAGAATGAAAAAATTCCTTTATATCACTGTCGCACTCATAATCATTTCGACAATAACCGTTTTTTCGATCGGTCCGCTTAATGTCATGTTATACTTCCTGGAGCCAAATGTTAGTTTCACAGAAGACATTCGTGCAGAAGAACCCGACTATAGCAATGAGCTCTTTTGGGCGGCATTACCTGATAAGACGGATCTATCCGATATGGTGCCTGAAGGTATCGAACAAGATACCCTACTCCATTCTGTGGATGTTTTTTTCATACATCCTACAGGTTACTTAAAAGGAAAACACTGGAATTCACTGATGGATGCCAATACAGCAACTGAAGAGAATACACTTTGGATGATGGCAAACCAGGCAAGTACTTTTAGCGACTGCTCCATCTATGCGCCCAGATACAGAGAGGCAACAATCTATTCATTTTTCGACGTTGAGGGAGAAGATGAAAAGGCAGCACTTGATCTGGCATACCAGGATGTTGAAAAAGCCTTCGACTACTATTTAGAGAACTATAATCATGGTCGTCCTTTCATCATTGCAAGTCATAGTCAGGGCAGTTATCATGCCCTTCCTTTAATTAAAAATAAAATTGACAATTCACCTTTAGCTGATCAGCTTGTTGCTGCTTATATAGTCGGGATGTCCACAATTACTACGGAAGCTGTGGCAGATTTAAAAACAATTAGTATTTGTAATCAAGCAGATCAAACGAATTGTCTTATTCATTGGGCGACTTTCGCAGAGGGATCTCCAAGAACAGAAGACTGGGGTAAAACGATGGTGTGTGTAAATCCTATCAGTTGGCAAGTTGGCCAAGAGAGAGCTGATCAATCGTTACATCAAGGCTTCGTCCCTTCAACCGGGACATACAACCTTGAATTTTATGGAGATGACAAAGCTCAGGGAATAACTTTCAAGCCTTTGGAGTCACCACAACCAAGTCATACCAGGGCTACATGTTTTGAAGGACGATTACTTGTAGAAAAACAAAATACGCCTGCCTTGTTAATGGGCGAAGGAAATTATCATGGTCTTGACTACCAATTATTCCATATGGATATTCGCAAAAATGTAGCGCTAAGAGTAAAATCTTACCTGGATAGTAAATCTGCTCCTTTGTAAACTTCAATTTTATAACTGGTCAACTATAGAGCTAATTCATTCTGATAAACCCAATCGGTTAAAAATTTCGCATCAAGAATGCTAAATTATCTGATCTTACCTAAAGAAAAAAGGTATTAAAGACATAGAGATCATTTTTGAGATTGGAAAATGACCATGAACCTTTTTATTGTAGTTTACAATTTTCATAATTTTCTTCTAAGATTTGAAATTGGAAACATTTCCTGTCATCTTCCAATGTCCATCGACCTTTTCATACAATTCTATCCAGGCACTTTCAAATTCAAATGGCCCGGCAGGCTTTCCGTTTTCATCCAGCATCACGCCTTCTACACGAACCTGTACAATCACCCATCCAAGAGTCCCGTCATCGGAAATTCTTACGATCGGACGAATCAGATCATCGTATTTGTAATGATCCTTACCTTGCATAATATCGCTCATACCAGCATCAAATTCAGACCCGTTCATGGTGATTACTTCTCCCCTGTTCACAACAACAAACGAATCATTTCTAATGGAACGAAGTCCGTCAATACGTTCAAAAAGATGATCGTCCATTCCGATTCTATGCATTCTCAGCAATTTTTGCTCATCTGTGATCAGGGAATCCTCGAGATACAATTCAGAAAGTTCACCTTTGTTAATTAAAATTTCGGAAAAATTGTATTCAAAAGTTCTTCCTACATCATCGATAATTATTCTCCATGGAAACTGGAAACCATCTCGTTTTTTCCACAATTCTAATTTCATAACAATATTTGACTCACCCTCTCTCATCAATTCTAATGCAAGAGGAAGACCTTCTAACTGATAATATAGTTTCCAATTAGAAGATCCGTCTGATCCTTCCACAATTTTACAAGGGACACCTCTGAAATCTCCTTCCATAGCTGGTTTCAATTCAGAATGTAACTCATGAAAAAATAAAAGCTGGGCATGAAACTGATGACCTAAAATAAATTCTGCAAAAAACGGAGGAGCTTCTTTTTCTTCTTTGCCGTCATGTTGCCAAATATATTTACCATCTATACCTTGCGTAGCTGTTTGATCCGGATATTTTAATTGAAAAACTGCTCTTTGAGGATCCAGGTATATGGAGTGCGTTGCGTATCTCAAACCATCAGAAACCTTAACTTCAGCTTTAGCTGATATAGCAAAAACATCATCAATTACTTGATCATAAAATATATTGTTCAACCATTCTTGTTCCTCTATTTGTCGTTGGGCTGAAAGCGTTTGGAATAAAAAAAATACGAATAGAATAATAGAGCTTTTTCTTATAATCATCTTTTCTAAGTATTTATCATAAATGAGAACGCTACCAAAGATATACATGTGAAATAGGAAATATGGAATAAAGATCTTAGGTACTAACGCATAATGAGCCAGATATGTCTTTTTCCGGTTTCCGGAGACATCAAATAATTCTGTATATTGTTTATACTTACACAAAATGAGGAACATTAGATTTCAACTATTTATTCTGCTCTTTATGGCGTTCATTGGGTGCAATGATAAACAGAAACACAATAATGACAATGTGCAAGTCATTGTGGAGCAGCCTCTTGGCAAAATCGCATTTATTAGCAGTAGGGATGGAAATCCTGAAATTTATACCGCCAATGCAGATGGTTCAGAATTAAGAAATATCAGCAACAACCCTGCAATGGAGTACGGAATTTCCTGGTCACCTGATGGCGATCAGATAGCGACCTATTCTAATCGAGATGGTAATACAGAAATCTATATTATGGATAGCAATGGAGAAAATCAAAGACGCATTACAGATGATCCTGAGGTGGATGTTCTTCCGTCCTTTTCTCCCGATGGCAAACAGATCGTTTTTATGAAGAAAACTGGGTCATCAGCACGTAACGTCTATCTCATGAATGCAGATGGCAGTAATATTAAAGCATTGACCAACAATGAAATGCATGAAGAAAGTCCAACCTGGTCCCCGGATGGTTCCACAATTTTATTTACCCGCATGCTCCGGGAAGATGGGGATACAAGTTATGTAGCTAACGGAGAAATATTTACCATGAACAAAGACGGAAGCAATGTCACACGTATCACCAATAAAGAAGGATATGATTCTGGTGCGGAATACGCTCCTGACGGAAAGAAAATTGCCTTTTATGGTGAAGCAAATGACAACTGGGATATCTATATCGTCAATGCCGATGGTTCAGATTTACACAATCTCACACAAGACACAATCGAGGCTTACTCTCCGTCCTGGTCACCGGATGGCAAATGGATAGCTTATGTAGCCGGCAATAATGAGAATTATGAAATATGGATGATGCACATAGCATCCGGAGAAAGACGAAGATTTACAAATTCTCAGGGAAGAGATGAAAGTCCATCTTGGTTTAAACCTCGAAATAATTAGAAGGATTTATAATAAATATTTTATTAAAGTATTAATTTCTGTGGTATTCCATCAGATATTATAATTAGAAAACAAAAGTTTTAGTGAAAAAATTGATTAAAATACTTGGCGGTCTCATTGTACTATTCTTATTAATTACTGCTGTGCTGGCCATTTACTTGAATAGAGAACTTGTCTATGAACCATCTCCGGCAAATTTTCAATGTCTTAAGATTGAAGATGGGAGTTTTATTTCATGGGACAGTCTTACAGGAAACATATACGGTGTTGGTTTATCTTATGCTGGCCATATTAAGGAGACAGCTTCTGATTTTAATCCTGAAAGGGACCCTCCAATATTTATAAAGTCTATAGAAAGCAAATTAGAAAACGGTGGAATTGTTCACATGCCATCTGAAGAAAATATTTTGGAAGCTATTGAAGAAGTAGAACCCGGAATTACAGGTAAATTGTCCGGAATATCTCCTATTCCAATAATGTTGGATTATGAAGTTGAGCTGGGATTTACACTTTTAGAAGACATTAACTTGTCCTTATTGGATGACAATGAATATGCTCCCAAATTAG